>CAWVZZ010000050.1:0-12608 GCA_963934745.1 uncultured Flavobacteriales bacterium
CGACTAGATTAAAACACCTATCGAAAACTCTGTCACGGTTGTTTGCCAAATAACAACTACTTCACATTGACCCAAGGCTGTAATAAGGCTTGCTCTAATGAGTGTTGTATCAGGTGTGAGTCCACTCCCCAATGTAATTTCTCTCTGGCTATCATGCAGGAGTTAAACCACTGATCTCTGGGTGTAGACAGTACTTTTTCTACAGCTGATGCAATCGCCTGTGAGGTAACTTCCTGAATCACCACTCCTACATTATGGTCTTCAACAATTCGTTTTACTTCAACCATAGGACTTGCTACAATAGGTAGACCTACGTGAATAAAGTCGAATAATTTATTCGGGAGGCTGAGTTGATAGTTTTCGTGAAGTGCTTTGTCCAAGCTCAAACCCACATCAGCCGCTGCTGTCAATTCCCTGAGCTTTCCATATGGAAGACGAGGAATACAGAAAAGACGCCCTCTCCACCGAGCATCATCAATCCTGTCTAATGACTCCTCCCACTCTACTCCGGCTCCCACAAGTACTAATGTGACATCCTTCATTACCACTAAAGCATCTACGGCATCAGACGTTCCTCTATCTCTATCCATAAACGCTCCTTGGAGCAACAATATGGGTTTATCAGTAGGCACGTTATATTTCGAGAAAGGCTCTCTAGGATTGACCGAAGGGACATCACTTAAAACTGGCATGTTTCTTAGAACACCCACTTCAACAGAGTATCTACCCCTAAACTTTTCAGCTATAGATTTGTTTACCGTTAGCATACGTCCTATCCTTGGAACAGTATACTTTTCTATCATTAACCACACCAGGCGACGTAAGGGTTTTCCTGTAAGTCCAGCCGCTTCTGTGAAGAATTCATGTGAGTCATAAACAACTGGCAACCCTCTCCTTCTTCCGATTATTAATGCAGGCAGTAGAGTATCTAGATCATTTGCCCATATAGCTTCTATGTCAGCTGTCCTAAGCCAGCTTATAAGTCGACGTTGTAGCTCTAAGTAGAACCTAAATCCAGAATTGGAATTCATCTTAAACCTCACTGCCGATCCCGGGCCAGAGTAGGAAGATGAATCTGGGAGTTCTCTCCCTATTAAAACAGGTTTATGTCCGTTAGAGATAAGTACGTCACAGGTTTTCTTAACCCTTTGATCAAAGACCAAATCATTTGAGACTAAGACAGCGATCTTCATTTAAGAGTACCTGCCTTTATTTGTTCTAAAACGCGTTTTGTGTATCGAGGGAAATCACCCTTCATCATCCACCCGAAATATCCCGGGTCTCTTTCCAAAAGCTCCACGGCTGACACACCTTTATGTTTTCCAAAATTAAATACAATCACATCATCCTCATTGTAAATCAGCCTTCCTGCTAAATCTACATTCTTATTCCTCTGACAGAACAAGTGGAGTTCTTCAATGTCTAAGGGCACTGGCCCCACTGTTTCTCCTCTACTGTCAGAAATAGTCACATCCTTGTACCTGTCTAATTGAGATATTAATATTTCAAGTGTGGCAGCTGTGTCAGGATAAGCTTCGTGAGCACCTTCAAGCTCTTTATCACAATAGAATTGATAAGCTGCCTTCAGGGTCCGTTGCTCCATCTTATGGAAGATGTTTTGGACATCGATGAGGCTGCGTCCTTCTACACCGAAATCTACCCCCACTCTCATAAATTCTTCAGCTAACATCGGGACATCGAACCTATTGCTATTGAAGCCCCCTAAGTCACATCCTTCTAGGAATTTAGCGAGGTTAGATGCTAGTTGACCGAAGGTAAATTTACCCGCTACATCCTCATCATATACACCATGAACTAGGCTAGACTCAAGTGGTATAGGCATTTCTGGGTTAACTAAAATCCTGTGCTCTGAGCCTACTTTCTCAGGTTTACGAATCACTGTTCCGTCAGGAGAAACCTTAATCATGGCTATCTCAACTATCCTATCAGTTCCCACTTGAGTACCCGTAGTCTCAAGATCAAATACTACTAAAGGTCTTTTAAGTTTAAGGTTCTTCAATCCCTCTTCAAATCCTATTGCCATTTCATTTTGTTTATGAAATCTAAGATACGCACCTGGCGCGAGCTAGGCAAACAATATCACAGACGTAGTGATTTAATTAACCTTCGATGGGTCTATCTATAGAAAATCCTTCTAGATAATCCGCAACTCTTTTCACAAAACTACCGCCCAGCATACCATCAACGACTCTGTGATCATAACTATGTGAGAGGAACATCATTTGACGCACTGCAATGACATCTCCTTCTGGAGTCTCTAGAACAGCTGGTTTTTTACGTATCGCACCTAGGGCTATTATACCCACTTGTGGCTGATTGATGATCGGAGTTCCCATGACATTGCCGAACGTACCCACGTTAGACATTGTGTATGTACCACCAGAAACATCATCTGGCCCTAACCTGCCCTCCCTCGCTCTAGTAGCTAAATCATTAATCTGACGCGCTAGACCTTGAAGATTATACTGATCAGCATACTTAATAACTGGCACTATTAAATTACCCGTAGGTAGAGCTGCTGCCATACCTAGGTGAATCGCTTTGTGATAAACGATAGTGTCGCCATCAATACTTGCATTCACCCCTGGGAAATCACCTATAGCTTTAATAATAGCTTCGGCAATCAAAGGAGTGAAGGTTAGTTTTTCACCGAACTTCTCTTGGAATGCGTTCTTGTTTTTATTCCTCCATTGTACTAATGCAGTAACATCAGCTTCGACGAAAGAAGTAACGTGTGGTGAGGTTTTGACTGAATCAACCATATGGTTAGCAATGAGCTTTCTCATTCTATCCATCTCAACTAAATCATATCCTCCAGAAACAGACTTAAAGGCTGGATGTGGTTCGTGAGAAGATTTACTCACGTTATGTATGCTTGCCTTTATCTGTGAGGGCTTAGGTGTAGTTGCAGACGCAGAAGCAGTCTTAATATTAGACTTTATAGAAGATCCTTGAACGCTAGAATCTATAAAGCTTAGGATATCCTTTTTTGTAACTCTCCCCTCTGCTCCTGTACCTACAATAGATTCAAGCTGTTCCATAGAAACACCTTCCTCTGTAGCAATACTTCTAACTAAAGGAGAATAGAATCTTCCAGAAGGACCATTGCGTTCAGGAGCAGAAGCAGAGTCTACTGCTGTTGAAGTTTCTGACTGAGCTACAGCTTTAGGCGCGGACTCCATTGGAGGAGGTGTAGATGCAGGAGCTACAGCTTTAGGCGCGGACTCCATTGGAGGAGGTGTAGATGCAGGAGCTCCTGCATCTTCTCCACTTATTTCATATCTAGCAATAGGAGCTCCGACAGGAACTACATCGCCTTCAGATACTAACCACTCAACGAGAGTACCATCTTCAGGGGCTGGCACCTCACTATCTACCTTATCTGTAGCTATTTCAACGATTGCTTCATCCGATTCAACACTTGAACCAGCATCGACCATAAGTTTAGTAATAGTAGCTTCTGCTACACTCTCACCCATCTTCGGAAGTAGAATTTCAATAATCGCCATACTATCAGTTTTCGTTTTGCAAAAGTAATGAGTTCAGAACAAGCTTTAGGTCTTCAAACCAATGGTAATATCTCGCATACGATAAACTTAGCCTTTCTGAAACTCTAATGTCTTTAGAATCAAAGGCCTTAAGGATATATGGACGGGAAAAAGCTCCGCTTTTTGTGCCTGGAATATCTATCCCAACCCATGTTTTAGAGCCGAAAAGCACGTGAAAGGCATTCAAGACCCATCGAAAACGAAGGGATATCAACAATAAAGGGGAGAATATAATGAGACAAAGAGATGAGATAATGTCAAAGAGTCTTTTCGAGCGTTTTGCCGAAGCTCCATATATGGCCCTATCTAGTTCTGTAACGGGGTCAGGGCTAGGTCCACCTGCACCTACTAATGACCCGTCATCGGACCATGCAATTCGACAATGCAGAATCTTACCTGATAGAGACGAAAGAGCAGATATTATTTCACTTGCCGTTACATCACGACCACTAAAAACAACCTCACCTATCCTATGTACTCTCACATAATCCACTATTGAATTAAGCTCAGAGGGCGCCATAATACAGGTAATACATTCGGAATCCTCATCCTGTGGATCAACTTTGTCTAAAAGTTGTAAAATAGCTTTTGTTTCTTCTTTATTCCCTACGACTAATCTATTAACTGATGGCTTGCCAAGTCTCCAACCGCCAAGCACAATTCTACCCACAGTTACTATACTAGCAAAACTCACTGCCCCAAGTAATATAATGGCACGGCTAAATCGTAAAGACTCGGGCAACAATCCGTATAGCGCTAATAATACTATGGCACCGACACCTATCCCCTTCATCACCCTTCTAGGAATCCATGGTTTATCATAGCCACCGAAGACCCAAAGCATAAATACCGAAAAAACAGAGTAGCTAGCTTGAATCTTCAGGGTTTGGGCAAAGTCATAAGTAATGCCAGAGTAATCAGAGTAGAGATACGTAACACCTACAAGGGCTGCGAATAGGGCCATAAGCTCCAGTATCGGGACCCACAGATTCGCAACCGCTCTTTTCATAATCGACAGCCCTGCCCTAGCGTAAATCGCTATGCGAATCAGCAAATTGAAAACCCGTGCCTGCCCTCCTTCAAAGTGTTTTGCTGCGAAAATGAGCATCGCTTTGTAAAATACGGTCACATAATTCAGACTGCCTTTCTTAGTACTCTCACCCTTATAGTGGATGATTTTGGTTTCTGCGAAATAATGATTTTCCCAGCCTCCTTTGATAATGCGCCAGCTTAGATCAATATCCTCTCCGTACATAAAGAAAGCCTCGTCTAATAACCCCACACTATCTAAAGTGGTCTTTCTCATCCACATGAAAGCTCCGCTTAAAACTTCAATTTGGGCGTTTTCATCGCGAGATCGGTGTCCTGCGTAATAAGAGTTCAGAACTGAGGAAGAAGGAGCTAAACGAAAAAGACCTGAGATGCGGCTCAAAGATGCCCATGGCGTAGGCAGTCCGCGCTTGCTCTCTGGTAAGTAAACGCCACTTCCGTCATACATGGGTACACCCATGCCGCCAAGTGCCGGGTTAAGGTCTGCAAATTCAATACACTTCTTAAAAGTGTCCTCACTAACAACTGTATCTGGATTCAGTAGTAGGATATACTCTCCAACTGCCTCCACAATAGCAATATTATTTGCTACAGCGAATCCTACGTTTTCAGTATTTCTAATCAGCTTCACATTGGGGAATCTCTGTTCAACCATATCGCAGGTTCCATCGACAGAAATATTATCTACCACGAATACCTCGACATCGTTTGTGCCTACTTGTTCTACCGCTCGTTCAACGGAAACAAGACATTGAGCTAGAAAAGTCTCAACATTATAACTGACAATAATTACACTAAGCTTCATAGGGCAGCCTGTTGTCTATTGAACGTGAAAGTGTTGCTTCGTCAGCGTGTTGAAGCGCTTCCCCCACCCCCACTCCTCTAGCTAGAGTTGTGACTGTGATAGAAAATGGAGATAGTTTTTTAAATAAATAAAAGGATGTTGTTTCGCCTTCCATTGTCGCGGGCAGAGCAAAAATTATTTCTACTTCCGACAACTCCTCGGAACTTACAACGCTGATTCTACTCGTCAGTGTTTCCAGGTTGATGTCTTTAGGGCCTATTCCGTCCATAGGGCTTATCACTCCGCCAAGGACATGAAAAACACCTCGGTAATTACCTATGTTTTCAATTGCAAGAAGACCCCTTATATCTTCCACTACACAAATCAGGAGTTGATTCCTTGTTGGATTAACACAGATGCTACACACATCTTCTTCAGTAAGGTTATGACAAACCTCACAAGGCATCACACCGTCACTCATTGCTATCAATGAATTCGCTAGAGAATGAACTCTTTCAGAATCTCTCTGCAGCAAGCTTATAGCTAGGCGTAGAGCCGTTTTACGACCTATACCTGGCAATGTTGCTATTTGGTCTACAGCAGCTTCAATTAAACGTGACGGGAGTTGATGCACGGTGTAAAGATAAACCGCGTAGCTCGCCTCTCGCACCTTACTTTTGACACTATGACGCCTACCCTATTTCTAACGATTGCACTCACATATATAGCAGTACTTTTTTTAATTGCGAAATTTACTGGAGGCAAAAGTGGTGAGGATGGATTTTTTCTAGCTAATCGATCAGCTCCTTGGTACGTAGTCGCATTCGGAATGGTAGGCGCATCACTAAGTGGTGTGACTTTCATCTCAATTCCGGGCTGGGTAAATACCCAGGACTGGACATACCTGCAAATGGTTTTCGGATACATGGCCGGTTATGTTTTCATAATGGTGGTCTTACTCCCGCTATACTATAAAATGGGACTCACCAGCATTTATTCATATTTAGGAGAGAGATTTGGACCAAAAGCTCACAAAACCGGCTCGTCATTCTTCATTCTTAGCAGGGTAATAGGAGCGTCATTCAGATTGTTTTTAGTAGCTATAGTGGTCGAATTAGCCATCCTAGAGCCCATGTTCGCTTCCGGTGGCGAAGTCCCCGGATGGGCGTTTGCTGTAACAGTAGCTACTGTGCTTGGCGTGATTTATCTCTACACAAAAGAGGGTGGAATGGCGACTGTGATTTGGACTGACACGTTACAAACGGCATGCATGTTAGGAGCGGTTGTTCTAACAGTTGTTGCTATTTCTCAAGCTCAAGGAGTTAGTCTTTCAGCAATCCCTAATTTGATCGAAGAGGGCGGGTTGACAAAGGTGTTCGTGTTTGACGATTGGAAGGCTGGAAATCACTTTGTGAAACACTTTCTAGCAGGAGCTTTCGTGTGCATTGCTATGACGGGGTTAGATCAGGACATGATGCAGAAAAACCTCTCCTGCAGAGATCTTAAATCGGCAAGACTCAATATGGGGACTTTTGCTGTGGTGTTGCTTGCTGCTAACGTATTATTTCTAGCGCTGGGCTCGTTACTTTACATCCAAGCAGCATCGGAGGGGTTAGAGCTTCCAGAAGCAACAGATAAGCTGTTTCCCACACTCGCACTAGGCGGTACACTAGGAACTTGGATGGGTGGTGTTTTTATAATAGGACTGCTAGCCTCGGCATTTAGCTCAGCAGACTCCGCCCTTACTGCTCTTACGACCTCTGCATGTGTGGACTTAATAGAGACAGAAAAAATGGAGAAAAAGAAGGCCACTAGAATCAGAAAAAGAGTCCACATACTTATGGCTTTCGTGCTATTCTTTGCCATAATAGCATTCAACCTAGTAAATGACACAAGTGTCGTCGCAGCACTGTTTACTGTTGCAAATTACACTTACGGACCACTAATAGGATTGTTTTTCTTCGGTTTGCTTTCAAAAAAGATGCCTTCAGACAAACTCATCCCATATGTGGCGATTCGTGCACCCATTATTTGCTTTATTCTTGAATATACTTTGAAAGCGAAATACGGGTTTAGTTTTGGGTTTGCTCTTCTTCCAATTAATGGTGCAATTACTGCTTTAGGGTTAGCCCTTCTACCAAAGAACTCATTACCTTTGCCCCGGTAATTTTCCACACTAAACTCTAGCATGAACAATCGTACTTCTGACCTTCTAAACAGACTTTCTGAATCAGCAACAATAGCTATGGCTAGAATGGCTAGGGAGCTTAAAGATTCAGGTATTGACGTCATTTCTCTCTCTCTGGGAGAGCCGGATTTCGACACTCCAGAACCTCTTAAGCAAGCAGGAATTGATTCAATTAACAACAACGAAACGCACTACACACCCGTTGCCGGTACGCAGAGGGTACGCGAGGGTATTTCCGCTAAGTTTTTAAGAGATAATGGTCTTTCTTATTCTCCAAACCAAATAGTAGTATCTACTGGCGCTAAACAATCACTTGCGAATGTTGTATTATCAATAGTAAACCCTGGTGAAGAAGTGATTCTTCCAGCACCATATTGGGTGAGTTACGCTGAAATAGTGAAGCTTGCTGGCGGCATTCCAGTTGTCCTTCCTACAAGTATCGATGAGGATTACAAGATCAGTCCTGTTGATCTTGAGGCTGCTATTAATTCCAAAACTAGAATGGTTATTTATAGCTCTCCTTGTAACCCTTCTGGATCTGTGTACACTATGGCAGAAACTGAAGCTATTGCAGAAGTGCTCATGCGACACGATAATATTATTACTATCAGTGATGAGATTTACGAGCTGATTAACTTCACTAGTAAACACACTAGCCTTGCAGGGGTTCCAGGAATGATGGAAAGAGTTGTTACAGTTAACGGGGTCTCAAAAGGGTTCGCTATGACGGGTTGGAGATTAGGCTACATAGGGGCTCCAAAATGGATAGCAGATGCTTGTAACAAGATTCAAGGTCAGTTCACCTCAGCTCCTTGTTCCATAGCTCAGGCGGCAGCAGCAGCAGCAGTAGAAGCTGACCCAAGTATTTCTAACCATATGCTAGAAGCTTTTCTTAGGAGAAGAGACCTGATGCTTGATGAGCTTAATAAAGTCCCCGGAATCAAGCTTAACAAGCCCATGGGAGCTTTCTATTTATTTCCCGACGTAAGTGATCTATTCGGAAAGAGCTTTGAAGGAAGGACTATAAACAATGCTAATGACGTAGCTATGTATCTAATGGAAGAGGCACACGTTGCTACAGTTAGCGGCTCTGCCTTCGGCACACCTGAGTGCATTCGACTCAGCTATGCAGCAGCAGATGATGTTCTTGTTGAAGCTGCTAGAAGAATTAACAATGCCGTTTCTAAGCTCTCATAATCTCAACAATGTTAAGTAAACTCAATCAAATCCCTAACCTGAGTGTACTCGTGGTAGGTGATATTATGCTTGATGCTTATTTATTCGGGGAAATAGATCGCATGAGCCCTGAAGCTCCTGTTCCTGTTGTTAGTTTGACTAGTAAAAATGAAAGAATAGGAGGTGCAGGAAATGTCGCTTGCAATGCTATATCGCTAGGTTCAAAAGCCTATATCGCTACAGCTATTGGTGATGATCAGTCGGGAAAGAATTTATTAAACCTCCTGAAAGAAAGGGGTGTTGGAGTAGAAGCTTGCGTAATTGAAAAAGAAAGAGCTACGACTATAAAAACCAGAATTATTAGTAATAAAGAGCATATGCTTAGGGTTGACAATGAAACCACTGAGAGCATACTGGACTCAACTACTGATATTATCATAAATAGATGTACTGATCTTCTAGAAAAAGCATCCATAGATGTTATCATTATAGAAGATTATGACAAAGGGGTTATTAATGAAAGGTTGTTCCGGTTTCTTAAAGAAGAGGCCTTAAAACGCAACATTCCATTGGCTGTTGACCCCAAGTTTAAGAACTTTAATATTTACAAGGGTGTGGATTTATTCAAACCAAACTTGAAAGAATTGCAAGAAGGCTTAAATACCCCCATAGCTTCTGAAAACCACCTATCTCTTGAAAACGCTGTAGATACACTTCACTCTGAATTAAAACCGAAGATATCTCTAACGACTCTTGGCTCTGATGGAATGTGGATTCACGGTCCTGAAAAAGATGTGAATCACCATCACACACCTGGAGTAGCCAGAAATATTGTTGACGTGAGTGGTGCTGGGGATACTGTTATTACCGTTGCCGCGTTGATGCTTGCTGTAGGAGCATCACCACAAGAAATTGCAAAAGTGGCAAATATAGCTGGCGGTTTAGTGTGTGAGAAAAGTGGTGTAGAGGAGATTAATATGGAACTTCTAATAAAAGAACTAGAGTAATGTCACTCTTAGTAAAATAACCATGGGAACAAAAGTCACTCCATATACAGAACCAGAAAACGAATCTAAAAAGAAACAGGTTCAACGCATGTTTGATAGCATTGCGCATAAATACGATTTCTTGAATCATCTGTTTTCTCTAGGTATAGATGTGCTTTGGAGAAAAAGATGCATACGGATTTTAAAAAAAGAACATCCATCCACAATTCTAGACATGGCATCTGGGACGGGTGACTTTGCTATAGAAGCAATTCGAATGGGAATAGATGCACATGTTACGGCAATGGATCTCTCTCGTGGAATGTTAGATGTGGGTGAGGTAAAAGTGAAGGCAAAAGGATTGGAGAAGTCGATTACTTTCGTGCAAGGGGACTCGGAAAATTTACCCTTTGAGGATAATTCCTTCGACGCATACACAGTAGGGTTTGGGGTAAGGAATTTTGAGAACCTAGATAAAGGACTGTCTGAAATGTTTAGAGTTTTAAAACCAAACTCAATAACAGTTATACTTGAATTCAGTAAGCCCAAATACTTCCCTATCAAGCAGTTATTCGGCTTTTATTTTAGATTTATAATGCCCACCCTAGGTAAACTAGTATCAAAAGATTCAGCTGCATACACATACTTGCCTGAGAGTGTAATGGCCTTTCCCGAGGGTGAAGATTTTATAATCAAGCTTAAAGAAGCTGGTTTTAAAGACCTTAGTGCAACTTCACTTACAGGAGGTATTGCAAGTATTTATATAGGGCGTAAACCAGCATGATTCTTAGAGTCTCCCCTAGCCTGATTTCTGGACAGATATCGGTGCCTAGCTCTAAAAGCTTAAGCCAAAGGTTTATTGCCGCATCACTCCTTGCTGGTGAGCCCACAAAGATTTACGGCCTGTCGGACTGTAACGACTCTACAGCAGCACTGGAAATAGCCGCAAACCTAGGAGCGGAAATAGAGCTTGGGTCTAATGCTATCCTCATAACACCCTCCCCTAACGGCATCCCATCACCTAGGACCACTAGTCTGTCAGCTGGTGAGTCAGGGCTATCGTTCCGGATGTTTTCTGCATTTATAGCACTATGCAATGAACAGATTACTTTTACGGGTCATGGATCGCTTTTATCTAGAGACCAAACCCTAATCTCATCAGGCCTCCTGGCCTTGGGCGCACAATCCACATCAAATCAAGGCAAACCACCCCTTACCATCACCGGCCCCATTCTCGGAGGTGAGATAACTATTGACGGAAGCAACGGGTCTCAATTCCTCACAGGGCTTCTACTAGCACTCCCCTACGCTGACATAGACTCTACAATTCACGTCAAGAACTTAGTCTCTAGACCTTACGTAGAGATGACACTTGAAGTAATGAGCACATTCGACCTGGACTTCACTCATGAAGAAAATGAGGACGAGGATATTTATCATATTCCAGGTAATCAAAGCGCTTTGGGCGGTGAATTTGCCATTGATGGCGATTGGAGTGCCGCGGCCAGCCTATTAGTTATAGGTGCGCTTTGTGGGAGACCTGAGTTAGAGGTTACTGGCATTAGGGGTGACTTTACTCAGGCAGACTCAGCAATAAAGGGTGCACTGTTATTTGCGGGATATCATTTGCTTGGGACTGATGAGGGCTTGAGCGTTAAAAAGAAACGTCCGAAACCCCTCAACTTAGACTTAACGAATTCACCGGATCTATTTCCTACTCTTGCTGCTCTTGCTGTTTTCAGCAACAAACCATCAAGATTCAGGGGTGTTCACAGATTAGAAAATAAGGAAAGCTCAAGAGCAATAGTATTACAGAGCGAGTTCAAAAAAGCCGGAATTATTATTGACATCGAAGGAGACACGATGATTGTTCACCCGGGCAAACCCATATCATGCCGCATCAATCCGAACGGTGATCACAGGATTGCTATGGCGGCCGCAATTTTGGGATGTGCAGGATGTGCTGACGTGGAAATTTTAAATGCGGAATGTGTCGCAAAAAGCTACCCCACCTTCTTTGACGATCTCGCTTCTATAGGTGGGATTGTAGAAGAAGTTAAATAACACCATTCCGACGTATTGATCGAGGGGATCACTGAGAACTTAAATTCTTCTCTTTATCTCCCTTTAATGCGAGTACCGCAGCAACTGTTGTCAAAGCGGGCGCGAAAATGGGAGCCAGTGTGAAGTTAACGATGGGAATTGACATCCAAATCGCAAAGGGAACACCTATCCCAACAGCTAATCTACGCGATTTAAACGCCATGCCTAACGAACCAAAAGCACCCATATCTTCTCTTTCCCATACATAGTCTAGGGCAGCTGCTCCATAGAAGAAAGCGCCAATTGTAAACGCAACAATAACTTCAAGGGGCGCAATGAAAGGCAGCAATACGGGGAAAACCCATCCTGCAACAAGCGCAACCACCAACAAAAGTAACGCGAGAAATAATTCTATAAATAAATAAAGAAGTGCAGTTCGGATGCCGCGAAAAACCTCTCGAATAAATTTCTTTAAAGAGAAAGGACGCTTCACTCCTGTTAGTTTCTCTTCAGTCACATCGGATATGACAGACATTACAGGCCCAAGAAAAGCAAGCACGAAATATTTCAATAATTTTATCTTCAGCCAGAACAGCCCCACCCAAATCACGATACTCAACATGTATGACCCAATAGCCCTGAACACCTCCACAAGACAGTCCATTCCGAATTTAACTTCTCCACAAACATCCATAGAATGTTCTCCAAATGTATCCGTGTAGAGGATGTCCGCAGAATCAACGGCCAACTTTATGATCGCAAAAGCACCATAGCTTAAAGCAAGCGTTAGAAAAAATGCGGGAAGGAACCAA
>CAWVZZ010000051.1:0-12600 GCA_963934745.1 uncultured Flavobacteriales bacterium
GCCCTGTGAGTGGCTCAAAAAACTGGACGGATGTTCGCCAGTTTAATTTGATGTTTAGCACAGAGCTTGGAGCAGTGAGTGGTGATGCTGGGATTATTTACCTGCGTCCCGAGACTGCTCAAGGTATTTTTGTCAACTTTTTAAACGTACAGAAGTCGGGGCGTATGAAGCTTCCTTTCGGGATAGCTCAAATCGGAAAAGCCTTCAGAAACGAGATTATTGCGCGACAATTCATTTTCCGTATGCGTGAATTTGAACAGATGGAGATGCAGTTCTTTATCAAGCCTGGAACTCAATCAGAATGGTATGACCATTGGAAGGGAGAGCGCGAAAAGTGGCATGCTTCTCTCGGCTTGGGAGACGAAAACTATCGATTCCACGATCACATAAAGCTCGCACACTATGCTGACGCTGCCTGCGATATCGAATTCAATTTCCCAATGGGGTTCAAAGAACTCGAGGGCATACACTCCAGAACAGATTTTGATCTTAAATCTCATGAAGAGCACAGTGGGCGTAAACTTCGCTTCTTCGACCCCGAAACGAAAGAGAGTTTTATCCCATATGTTGTGGAAACATCCATCGGTTTAGATAGAATGTTTCTCGCCATACTAAGCAATGCATATACTGAGGAGCAGCTTGAGGGAGGAAACGAAAGAACAGTTCTGCGCATCCCTCCTGCTTTAGCTCCTGTAAAAGTGGCTGTCCTTCCTCTTATTAAAAAGGATGGACTACCCGAAAAGGGCCGCGAAATCCTAGCCGCCCTTCGACTCAAGCACAATGTTCAGTTTGACGAAAAAGACGCAATCGGTCGTCGCTACCGTCGCCAAGACGCAATTGGGACACCTCTTTGCATAACTGTCGATCACGATACACTCGACGACAATGCCGTTACCGTCCGAGAGCGCGATGGAATGACTCAAGAGAGAATTCCAATAGCTGAACTTCCTGCTTACGTTGAGTCTAAGGTGGGAATGCACACACTATTTGCTTAAGACATGAAACTGTCAGAGCTGAACTTAAAAAATCGTAGGGCACTTGTCCGCGTAGATTTCAACGTCCCACTCGATCAGAATTTCGAGGTGTTAGACGACACTAGAATCCGCCGCGCTATTCCTACCATCAAGTTTTTACTTGATGCCGGTGCGTCAGTGGTGCTTATGAGTCATCTCGGCAGACCCGAAGGACCTTCTCGCGAATTCAGTCTAGCACACGTCGTTTCTTGCCTTGAAAATCTCATCGGAACTACCGTTAAATTTGCTTCGGATTGTGTTGGGGATGACGCCCTAGAAATCACTCAACCACTCAAGTCTGGTGAGATCGTTCTCCTCGAAAATTTGCGCTTTCACGAAGAAGAAAAAGCAGGGGACGAATTCTTTGCTGGTCAGCTTGCCGAAAATGGCGACGTATACATAAACGACGCTTTCGGAACCGCCCACCGTGCTCATGCCTCAACTGCCGTTATCGCTCGTTTCTTCTATGAAAATAGGGCTTTCGGACTTTTACTTCAGGGCGAAATCGAAGCCTTGAGCAAAGTAATGACAGAACCTTCTCGCCCACTTCTAGCCATCATAGGTGGGGCTAAAGTGAGCTCGAAGCTTGCCATTCTCGAAAACCTCGTTGATAAAGTTGATAGACTGATGATAGGTGGAGGGATGGCGTACACTTTCGTTCTTGCCCAAGGTGGAAAGGTCGGTAATAGCTTAGTGGAGGAAGATATGGTCGGAAGGGCTGAGGCAATTTTGGAGAAAGCTGCGGCGCGCGGTGTAGAGGTGTATTTGCCGCTGGATTCGGTTTGTGCAGACAAGTTCGCCGCTGATGCAAACGTTGCCGTTCACGCAACTTCGGAAATTCCCGATGGTTGGATGGGCCTCGATATTGGTCCAGCTTCGAGCGAGCGATTTGCCCAGGCGGTAAGATCTAGTAAAACCGTTCTGTGGAATGGTCCCATGGGCGTATTTGAATTTGAAGCCTTTGCTAACGGAACATTTACTGTTGCTGCGGCTTTAAGGGATGCGACTATAGACGGAGCCTACACGCTGGTAGGTGGTGGCGATTCTGTTGCTGCGATTAATGCGGCTGGTCTTGCTGACGATGTCAGCTATATCAGCACAGGGGGGGGGGCTATGCTTGAATACCTTGAAGGATCTGAATTACCGGGCATCGCAGCGATTTAACTCCGTTGAAAGTCAACCAATGGGTTGACAAATTCTCTAATGAATTGTGCTTCGTGTTTCGTTTCAAAGATTTTACAACACACACATCATTTGACTATGAAAAAAGTCAACCAATGGGTTGACTAATTCCCCAGCGAATTTACCTCTCCAGTATTTCATTCATGACGAACATGCTTTTCACCTGAGAGATGTTGTCCATTGCTGCAAGTCGCTGAGTTATGAATTTATGATAAGCATCCATGTCTGAAACGTGTACTTCTATCATGTAGTCCGAGGATCCGGTTAGGTGGTAACAGGATTTAACTTCTCGGAAGCCTCCTATGTTGTGTTCAAAGTCCTCAAGTGCGGCGCTTTCGTGGAGTTTCAAGTTAACATTGCAAAAGGCTCGTATTTCTGACCCCATTTTACGCCTGTCCAGCTTAACGGTGTAGCCTTGAATAACTCCATCGGACTCTAGCCTTTTCACTCGAGCAAATACAGCACTACGGCTTAAGCCAGTTAGTTCACTCAAATCTTGCATGCTGGAACGCCCATCAAACATCAAATGTTCGACAATTGTTCTGTCTAAAGCGTCTAGAAGATTCATTTGTTCTGTTTTAACACATTACGAAAGCACAATTTAGCACAATCAACACTATTTTAATCTATTATGCTACATTTGTTCTGCACACCACGCCTTTAACAAAACAAATAACTAGGTTTACAACATGAAACCGAACAAAGACAAAGACCTACACCTAGAGACTCGCTCACTTTTCGCTGGATACGATCCTGCAGATAACCATGGAGCTGTTAAACCACCTATACACCCAGCATCGACATTCGTTTTCCCAAGCGCAGCAGCTGGAGCAGCTCACATGGAGACGGCTTACGGAGTTGAGGGAGCTGAAACGCCTCCAGAAAATGGGTTTATCTACAGTAGACTAGGGAATCCAACACTAAATGTGGCTGAGACACGTCTCGCTACCTGGGATAGCACGGATGCAGCTGCAGTCTTTGCCAGTGGAATGGCGGCGATTAGCACTACGATATTTGCGTGGACAGGGCCAGGCAGACCGCTCTGGTATGTAGGGCCACTCTATGGCGGAACACAACACATTGTCGACGACATACTTCCTACCATGGGTGTGGAGGTGAAGAGACTTGATAGCTTAGACGATCTTGAGGGAATGGAGGGACAGACTCCCGGTATGATTTATCTCGAAACACCTGCAAACCCTACTCTTAAACTGCATCGTATTAAAACTGCCACTGAATATGCTAAAGCTCACACTACGGAAGAGCACAGAGTTCTGGTAGTAGTGGACAACACGTTCCTAGGGCCTATTATGCAGAGGCCGCTAGAATTAGGAGTGGACTTGAATGTGTATTCTGCAACTAAATATCTGGGTGGACACAGTGATGTGGTGGCTGGGGCAGTGAGTGGTGAAGCTGAGGCGATGGCTAAGGTGTTTGAATACAGAACGTTCTTTGGGGGGATGGCTGATCCCTTTACAAGTTGGTTGCTCTCTAGATCTATGGAAACATTACATATTAGAGTGGAGAGGCAGGTTGAATCGACAAGGAAAATTCTTGACTATCTACAGGAAACTCCGGGCACACCTATTAAAGGCATAAACAGAATATATTCCGCTTGGGAGCAGGATTTAGCAGCAATAGGTGACTTTAAGTCTGCTGCAATAGCCCAAGAGCAACAACAGAACGGGGGCGCAATGTTGGCGATTGAAGTACCTGGAGGACGAGAGGCTGCAT
Organism: uncultured Flavobacteriales bacterium; assembly: GCA_963934745.1. Taxonomy (GTDB): domain Bacteria; phylum Bacteroidota; class Bacteroidia; order Flavobacteriales_D; family Sanyastnellaceae; genus UBA974. Next base: position 3,930 of record CAWVZZ010000051.1, read on the forward strand.
TTGCTTTTCTTGACGCACTGAAAGTGTTTAAGCTCGCTGTGAGTTTGGGCTCTACTGAATCACTGGCTGAACATCCAGCAAGTATGACTCACGCAGGTGTGCCTGCAGACGAAAAACTTAGGCACGGTGTGACTGAGGGTATGGTTAGGTTGTCTGTAGGAATTGAAAACTCGGAGGATTTGATCAATGATATCGCTCAAGCACTTGAAGCAGCTTGTGGCGTTTCGAATAAGTGTGAAGTGAGCGTTAGTGTGTAACTTCACACATATGATTAGGAAGGTCGTACTTGTTTTATGTGTGTTTCTGGGGAGTACTGGGGCATGGGCTCAGGCGCCTACCTATGCATATAGCGATTCGCAATTAAGGTGGAGTGAAGTAGATTGTCACGTGGAAGGTGGAATGGTGAGGAAGGGGAACAATTGGAGAGGGAAGGTGGAGTATACTGTGAGGGGAGAAAAGATTTTTGCAGGGTTTAGCAGCTCTAGTTTTGATTTGGCATACACCTTAAGAGACGGTAAACTGAGTATTGGCGATTCCTTTTTTACCGATGCTATCAGTTATTCTATGGTTGAAAACCGCATCTATGTTGGTGATAGTTATTTCCCGCTGGACCTTGCTTACACGATTAGTCCTGACGGGATGAATCGAGGCGTAATGTGTGTTTACAAGGGTGATAGCATAAGCCCGTTCGATGTGGTTGCGTACTTGCAGGGGGTCCCAACTCAGACCGAGATTATCGCTTTGCTTTTAACGATGGGATTACTTTAGATTGTATATTACACTACTCTTGATTTATGGGCTTAACAAAATCACATATCCTGGCTGTTTTATGCATGTTGTTTTTTATGGCAGATACATCTGCCCAAACCACTCACAGCATAGCTCGTCAATGGAATGAAGTGTTGTTAGATGCGATAAGGAAAGACAAGGCAAGGCCTACTGTACACGCTAGGAACTTATTTCATTCATCAGTAATTATGTTTGATGCTTTTGCTGTTTATGACGAAGAGGCACATCCATTATTGCTGGATGGTGGTTGGGTCGATTATGAGGTTGATTTTTACGGGGTGGATTTCGTTGAGGATGGAGAAGAGAGAGTGGAACTAGTGGAAGAAGCTATTAATTATGGTATGTATAGGCTATTAAGTCATCGATTCGAGGAGTCCCCAGGGGCTCTAATTAGCCTAGCGGAAATCGAAAGTCTTTTCCTTAGCCATGGTGGAGACATAGGCTACACTTCATTGGATTACATCTCTGACGGAGGGGCGGCTCTTGGAAACTTTCTGGCATTCAATATGATCGCTTTTGGGCTACAGGACGGGAGTAATGAGGTGAATGGATATGCAAACCAATACTATTTGCCCTCGAATCCTGAATTGTATATCGAGTTAGATGCTGGGAACCCAGGGCTAGTGAATCCTAATTCTTGGCAGCCCATTAATTTAAGTGAGTTTATAGGACAATCTGGGGTTGCGAGTGTTGAAACGCCTGAGTTTCTCGGACCGGAGTGGGGTAATGTTATGTCTTTTAGCATTCCTGAGAGCGAGCGCAGTGTGTTCACAAGGGATGGGGACGCATACTCGGTTTGGATGGATCAGGGTTCACCTCCATTAATAGATGTTAATACGACAGAGGGGTTCGAAGATCCATATCAATGGGGATTCAGTATGGTGCTTAGATGGTCCGCCCATATGGACCCCGCTGACGGAGTTATGATGGACATCAGTCCCTCTAGTATAGGCAATTTGTCACAAGATCTTTTCGAACTTGATTATGAGGACTACGATTTAATATACAATTGGGAGGAAGGCGGAGATGTAAGTGAGGGGCACTCCGAAAATCCTTTTACAGGTTCTGTTTATGAAGCCCAAATTGTAAATCGCGGTGATTACAGCAGGGTTTTAGCTGAGTTTTGGGCTGACGGTCCGGATTCTGAAACACCTCCCGGACACTGGTTCGTACTTTTAAATTATGTTTCTGATCATCCCGACTTCACCCCTAGGTGGCACGGAGAAGGAGAAGAGCTTGATAGATTAGAGTGGGATATTCTTTCGTATTTCACATTAGGCGGTACAGTACACGATGCTGCAATTGCAGCATGGAGTCACAAAGGATGGTATGATTATTTACGACCTGTTTCCGCTTTAAGGTGGATGGCAGACAGGGGGCAATGCACAAATCCTGACGAGCCAAGTTTCAATCTGGCTGGGCTACCTCTTGTCGAAGGTTGGTCAGATATGGTGGGCCTATCAGACCCCTTATTCCCTAACCTAACTGATGTAGGAAAAACAAAGGTCCATGCCTGGAAAGGGCCAGGCTACATAGTCAACCCTGAATCTGACGTCGCGGGCGTTGATTGGATCCTGGCGGAAAACTGGTGGCCATACCAGCGCCCCTCATTCGTCACCCCGCCTTTCGCTGGGTACATAAGTGGTCACTCTACATTTTCGCGTGCCGCCGCTGAGGTAATGACCGTCATCACTGGAGACGCCTTCTTCCCAGGAGGCATGGGAGAGTTCCTAGCTCCACAAAACGAATTTCTTATCTTCGAAGACGGCCCTTCACAGGACGTCGTCCTCCAATGGGCCACATATCGCGATGCATCCGACCAGTGCTCACTCTCTCGCATATGGGGCGGTATTCACCCTCCTGCGGACGACATTCCCGGCCGTCGCCTAGGCCTCCAAGTAGCAACCTATGCCCTCTCCCAAGCCGATTTCTTCATCAACCTATCCCCTTCCGGCCCCTCTAACACCTGCGCCGCCGACCTCAGCGGCAATGGCTCCATCGGCGTCGAAGACATGCTGACCCTGTTAAGTTCGTTCGGCACTAACGTTGATGATTTCGGCAACTCCGGCTCCGCCGACTTCAACTCCGACGGAATTATCGGAGTCGACGACATGCTCGCCTTCCTAAGCTTGTACGGTACAACGTGCCCTTAGTTCAGTAAACAACTTCCGTAAAATAAGTATTGCTGTTCTCGAAGGTTTTTTCTACCCTTCAATGCTACACGTCTCTGCTCTTAAGCTTCTTCTAGTCGGAAAGTGAACCCCTCCATGATTTGGTTTACCAAAAGCTTCTCACAAGCCTCCGTAACCTTCGCCTCAGCAACACTTTTATCCGCCGCCTCTATCTCCATCGTCACGTGCTTGCCAATTCTCACCCCTACAATTTCATCAAGTCCCATCTGAGGCATAGTGCTGCTTACAGCCTTTCCTTGAGGATCTAAAAGCGCCGGTAAAGGCATAATGTCTATTTCTGCTTTAAACTTCATGTTCTGAGAGCTTTATGAATTCATTTAGGAGACGTCACAAGCGAGACTCCTGAGTACAAAAGTACGCACAACGGAACGGCTGCATACACGTTTCCCCAAGCAAACCACGTTCCTGCAAAAACACCCACGCACCCAGCCCCAATAACATACCTAATCCTATCAACCCTCTCATCAAACCCCCAAATCTTCATAGATACGATCTTCCTTTTCATCACCATCATTAACGGCAATCCGACGAGGCCTATCCCTACAATTACGGCATAAGTCATTATCTCAATCCTCCCAAAATCTCTCCCAGACATCGCCCCTCTCCACATCATTATGCCCATCCAGTACAGCCCCACCGCTGGAACGGGAAGACCTGTGAAAAAAAGGTTTGGCCCCTTATTCTCATCCTTCATTGCATCTACGTTATACCTCGCAAGCCTATACGCAGCAGCCATCACAAGCAAAAACGGCACTAGCATCGTCACGCTCTCCCGCGCACCAGATTCCTGCAAAATATTGTAAGCAACGAAAGCCGACGCCAGCCCACCCGTCACTAGATCAGCCAGCGAATCCAGCTGCGCGCCCATCGGCCCTTCTACCTTCAGCCACCTAGCCACCATCCCATCTAACCCATCACACAACATCGCTCCTAACCACACTAACGCAACCACACCGATAGCAAACGGCTCTTCCCCCGCGCTAGAAGTCACAGCAGCCCAACACACAAAAGTTCCTCCTATTAAATTCCCCATAGTCAGGGCGTTCGGCAACAGCGATTTCATATTCATCTCACGAAGATAGTATCTGGTGACATCATAATAGAAACCTTGTGTATATTTGCAGCCTCTGGTCCGATGGCCGAGTGGCTAGGCTCAGCTCTGCAAAAGCTGCTACAGCGGTTCGAATCCGCTTCGGACCTCCAGAAAAATCAACCCCCAAGCAACTTTTTTGCTTGGGGGTTTTTTGATGAGAAAACGCAACCAGCACGCGCGTAGCAAGTGATGGGAGTTGATTTCTGGAGCAGCCCCCCTCCCGGAACACTGACCGAAAGGAGGTACTCCGCTTCAACCACTCAACAAATTTTACCCACGCCTATATTAAAACTCTATACTTATAACTGTAACTTTAGTCCCGCTTTAACTAGCGACTTTCAAAATCGGCAAAAAGGAATATTTACTCACTAGTTAAGAATATTAAAATGAACTTAAGATTACTTTTTTCAGCTGGTCTATCCCTTGTCTTTTTACAGGCTACCGCCCAAACCAACACCGTAGGTACCATTGTACATAATCCGGAGTTGACTGAAGGTGGATACAATTTAATCTATCCTCATAATCAATCAAATGCTTACCTAATTGATATGTGCGGCAACGTTGTTCACACTTGGGAGCATGCTGATTCATTACGTCCTGCTAATGTTCTTTACCTCTTAGATGATAGCGACGTTATTACTACTTACAGGCCAGCAGAATATACTTCAGACCCTATTTGGGCCGGTGGTGGCGGAGCCTCCGTTGCTCGTCGTACTTGGGATAATACAGAGCTGTGGTCTTTCACTAGGAATGATGCCGATTATAGGCTTCACCACGATGTTGAACCATTGCCTAACGGTAATGTATTAGTCACGGCTTGGGAGCAACGCGATTCTCTAGCATGCATTCAAGCTGGTAGAAACCCCGCTAATTTAACTGGAGTTGGTATGTGGTCTGAGGTTGTCTGGGAATTAAAGCCTAATGACGAAATGGGAGCCGATATCATTTGGGAGTGGGCTGTATGGGATCATATGATACAGGACTTTGATGAGACTAAGGATAATTTCGGTGTCGTTTCTGAACATCCCGAATTAATAAACATAAACTTTGGAATGGCTCAGAGTGCTCCGGCTGACTGGCTGCACATTAACGCTATCGCTTATGATGCTTTTAGTGGCCACGTTATGCTTAGCGTACCTACATTTAATGAGATTTGGGTAGTTGATAAGGATAACACTACTCCCGGTGAATTGAAATGGCGATGGGGCAATCCTATGGCATACGATAGAGGAGATAGTTCTGATACTAAGTTAGGTTTTCAGCATCATACACATTGGCTTGATATGGGGCTCTCTTCCGGGAATCCTGACTTAGGAAAAGTAGGTGTCTTTAATAACAGAGTTCAAGGAGAAACTAGTGAATACAGTTCAGTCCACACTCTCATCCCTCATTACGATGAATACGATAATGAGTATATTATGGATATCGCAACGGGAACTTTTCTCCCTCTAGACTATGAATGGACTTTTGAGTCTGAAGACCCAAATACTATCTATAGTAACATCGTTTCTTCATTCCAAAGGCTAGAGAACGGAAATAATCTTATTTGTTCTGGCAAAAGCGGTGATACTAGAGAGTACACTCCTGAGGGCGAGCTTGTTTGGCATTATAAAACACCATTATTAAACGCAGGAGGAGTGGCTTCTCCTGTGAGTCAGGGTACAGTTTTACTGCCGTTCCAAAACCTAACATTCAGGGCTCATCGATACGCAGCAGACCACCCCGCTTTTAACGGTATTGACTTCGCTGTCGGAGAACCTATTGAACTCGACCCTACTCCACTAGCGGCATGTTTCGGTTGCGACTTCACGTTAATTCTAGATTCCATCACTATAGATTCAACAACCGCAGATATAGCTGTTTCTTACAATGGGTCTTATGATCTGGGCAGTCTTACATGGTACGATAGTGACTTTATTCTTCTAGATACGCTAACTCTAAACCTAGGCGGTGTGTCTCAAGGCGGCTATACTTTAATTGCAACAGACGTTATGGGTTGTTCTGACACACTAGTTGTAACGATAATCGTTGATGGAATTAACACTCCTGAACCTCTTGTCTTCGGGGTTTACCCTAACCCCTCAAATGGCAGAGTCAATCTAGTCAGCACATCACATCTTTCTAACGCCTCAGTATCAGTGTACGATATTCAGGGAAGGATGGTGTTCTCACAAAACGACCTAAGCAATACCGCTCTAGATCTTCAGGGATTAAATAATGGCACCTATCAATTAGTCGTAAGAACGGGCACCAGTGTCGGTACTACAAGAATCGTAATTCAGCACTAACAAGCCGTACCAAACTCTGCCAATACTAACAGCAGGTCTTCAACGTTTACGAACAGTTGAGTCCAGAACAGCTATCATCACTAGACCCCCATCTTATCCAGTATTGTACTCCGCCATCTAACAGAACGGTTTGGCTCGCTTCATAACCACATCCACCTTCGTAATCGTCAAAATATATAGTGCCTTCGTTAGTATTGTCGAAGTTATTCATGTTGCAATACTCGTAGATAAAGAGAGTGCTGTTACACCCTGATCCGCAAGAATTGAACTCATACATTCCATTTATTTCTGGGGTAAAAGTGTACCAAAAATTACCCGTAGCCTGAGCAACCGCTCCATAGTCGACCGCAGATAATGCAACCGCATCATTGCAAGTCATTCCTGGAGCACAGTCAAACTGGATTGAGTCTTGTGAGCCGTAGTTACCTCCGCTTGCAATCTCAACCCCATCAATTAACAAATAATACGCCCCTGTCCCGTATCCACAGCAAATCCCATCGCCATAACTGTCGTTTATAACGAACTGTAGACATGAGGGTTCTCCATTATCTGAAATACAAACCGAGGATTCATAAGTGGTTGACTGATTCGAATATGGCCCCCCACTTAATAAAGTTCCGCTCTCCTCGGTAAGTATCCACGTAATCTCTCCGGGATAATTATCAGTTAAAATTGAAACCGTTATTTCAATTTCTCCCTCTGAGCATTGAGAAAAAAGGGAAATCGGAGTGGTTAATAAAAGGGTGATAAGGAGAAGTCTGAATTGTTTCATACAACTCTAACACACTCTTAATCAATTTCGTTGCACGTGTGAACAATAAAGAAGAGCATAACTTGTTTACTTTAGTGTCACCTCAAGAGTTTCGTGAGGCACCTAAAACTCTCTCGACCATGAAACAACTAGCCCTAATTTTTTTAATACTACCAATGTCTTTTGGCTTTCAGCTAGAAGAAAAATTGAATGGTGAAATAACCACATATCCAACGCTTTCTACAGATCAAACCAACTCCCTTAACGTGCATAACAGAGCGCGAGCACAGGTGGGCGTAAAACCCGTTCAGTGGTCTAATAAACTCGCACGAGAGGCTCAGGAATATGCAAATTTTCTTGCAAGGACTAACCAATTTAAACATTCATCTCAAACGTCTAGAAAGGGTGCCGGAGAAAATCTGTATTGGTACAGCTCAACCACGGAAGCGCCGCTGACAGATGCGAGTCAGTCGTGGTATGAGGAAATTGAAATCTATCGCTACCGAGCTTGTTGTGGGAATAACTTCCAAAACACAGGGCATTATACTCAGATGGTTTGGAGCAAAACAAATAAAATAGGTATTGCCTCAGCCGTCAGCGCTAGAGGGGAAACGTATGTGGTCGCGAGGTATAACCCGTCGGGCAATGTCAGGGGACGCTATCCATATTAGCCGACACTAAGATTATTCGTGCCTTAAACCCATGCGCCATATATTATTCATTCTCCTTTTGTCCACGACTGCGGGAGCTCAGACAGTAGCTCAATGTTTAATGCCAGAATCATCTGAATTAGAAATATTCTTTGAAGATGTATCCGATGAGGTTTTGTGTTTCGTAGGATGTGCAATGCAGTTTAACACCATGGGTGTAGATGTTGGTATGTACTGTTCTGATTGGAATTTCGGAAATGGAGGCATGGCTTCAACGACATCAGGAGAATACGCCATCACTTGCTACAACGAACCCGGAATTTACACCGCTACTTTAACATTGTACTGTTGTGAAAATCCATCTGAATTCATTATGGTCTCGCAAGTTATAGATGTTACCTGTGGGTGGGAAGATGAGGAAATTCTGGGTTGTACATACGAGCAGGCTATCAACTTCAGCCCTAACGCAAATCTAGACGACGGGTCCTGTGAGTACTTTTGCCCTAACGATTGTTTGGGAGATGTAACAGGGGATGCAAGTGTTACTATCGAGGATATACTTGTGATTTTATCTCAATTTGGGCTAATTTGCGAATAAGCTATTACATTCATTAAAAAAATTCCATATTAGCAATTGTAAAAGCAACTTGAAAACCTAACTCATGAACATTAGCCCTAAACACTCACTCATAGCCATAGCTGTACTTTTTGTAATCTGCGCCTTTCTAGGTGTCAAGCTGTACGTGAACTCGAATAATTATGACACGCTGTACGGCGACTTTGGAGTCGTGACATTGGAGAAGGACCAGGTGGTTTTGGACTTAGAAAAAATGCGTTTCTCTTATGATACTCTTAAGACAGACAACGCTATGATGATTGCTGAGATTGCAGCCCAAAGAGATCGTGTC
>CAWVZZ010000052.1:0-12583 GCA_963934745.1 uncultured Flavobacteriales bacterium
GACGAGATAATAAACCGAGTATCGGAGAGTGGTTTGATTCAGTTTGAGATGGATAAACTCAAACGTATTAAGACAGTAGAACTTGATATTACGAAGTGGCTGTGGCAGGGAGTTGTCGTTAGAGAAAAGGAATTCCGAGAGCACGTAAAGAATCTGACTTCAGAAAACTATAAAGGTCTAGGTGTAGGGCTCACTGTTGCCGAGGGTTCCATCATTCCAGACTGGGCATGGATGTTAATAACAGCAAAACTACCCGTAGCGGAATTTGTAGTGATGGGTGGAATGGCCGGTGCGGAAAAAGAGTCTTTGCGAAAAGCTATTGAGGACATTAGTCTCGATGACTTTAGGGATAAACGAATTGTGGTGAGAGGGTGCGGTGGTGTCGGAGGGCCAGAGGAGTTAATGAGATTACAAATGAAACTTCAACCCGCTGTAAAAAGTTTGATGTTCGGAGAGGCCTGTAGTACAGTGCCGGTGTTTAAACAAAAGACTACTAAGTAGATGCTCTCAAAAGATTCAGATAAAAAACTATTCCTGATCGACGCGTATGCCTTAATCTTTAGAGCTTATTACGCCTTCATTAAAAACCCTAGAATCAATTCAAAAGGAATAAACACTTCGGCGGTTTTCGGGTTTGTGAACGCTGTCTTAGAAATTATTAGGATTGAGAAACCTACTCATTTAGCCGTTGTTTTTGACCCCCCTGGAGGATCATTTAGAAATCAAGTGTACCCCGAATACAAAGCTAATAGAGATGCTACACCAGAAGATATTATCCTCAGCATTCCATTAATTCACAAAGTACTAGAAGGGCTTAAAATCCCTACTCGTATGGAAATGGGGTATGAGGCTGACGATTTAATCGGGTTCCTGGCGAAGAAAGCTGAAGCTGAAGGTTACGATGTTTATATGATGACTCCAGATAAAGATTTCGGTCAATTAGTATCCGACAGGTGTCGAATGTACAGACCCGGAAGAGGAAAAAACCCTCCTAATATATGGGGGCCCGAGGAAGTCTGTGAGAGATTCGGATTGAATAACACGGAGCAGGTAATCGATTACTTAGGGCTTATGGGAGATGCTTCAGATAACATCCCTGGAGTACCAGGCGTGGGAGCTAAAACAGCATCTAAACTTCTATGTGAGTTCGGGACTATAGAGGGACTATATAAAAACACAGCCAAGCTGAAAGGCAAGTTAAGGGAGAAGGTAGAAGCGAATTACGATAAGGCGATTCTATCTAAAGAACTCGCCACAATAGTTCTAGATATTCCTGCTGAGATAAATATCGAAGGCATGCTTAGGCAGAGCCAGGACGACGAAGTCTTGAGAGAAATCCTTGAAGAATTAGAATTTCGTTCACTCATAAACAAGCTACTTCCAGAGGGACGTAAAACATCCATTCAACCTGCAGTCAGCATTCCTAAAGCAGAAAGGCCTTTAAAACTAGAGGAAGGTCAACTGAGCATGTTCAACACCGTGGTTAGTGATAGTGCTAAATCTGATGAGACAGCTCAAGTGACGGAAACACTAGAGGTTATAAGCGAAGAAACCTCCATCATATCGAGAGAACTTTCAGGAAATTACAGTGTCGCAGTTAGTGATGAAGAGGTGGATGAGTTAGTACGGAGTTTAGAGTCAGTTGGAAGTTTCGGGTTTCATACCATCACTTCCGGATTCGATGCCATGAGAGATAATCTTCTTGGATTTGCCTTTTCAATAAAAAAAGGAGAAGCGGTTTACGTTCCGCTTGAGAAGGACACACTTAGTAAATTTAAATCAATCCTCGAAAACAAAGAGACGGAGATTGTAGCTGTTAATTTCAAATTCGCAGCTAAAGTGTTAAGCATGCATGGAGTAAAGCTTTCGTACAATGTGTTTGATTGTATGGTAGCTCATTACCTCATAGATCCAGACTCGAATCACAGACTCGAAAGGATGGCTGAAGTATTTTTGGGCTATTCTGCAATGTCTTTAGAGGGGATCCTAGGTAGAGGGAAGTCGAGGAGGAGTTTTGAAGAAGTTGATTCTCAGATTGTGAGTGATTACGCATGCGAAGCGGCTGATTTAGTAATTCAACTGGCAAGTGTTTTTAGAAAGGAAATAGAAAGTCTAGGCATTAGTTCTCTCATGAACGACGTGGAATTTCCGCTCATAGGTGTGCTAATCGATATGGAATTAGCGGGTGTAATGATTGACACTTCTATGCTCGAAAAATATAGTGTTACACTCACGGATCAAATCACCACCTTAAAGACCAATATTATTAAGGAGGCAGGTGTAGAGTTCAATGTCGACTCTCCTAAACAGCTTGGAGAATTACTATTTGAAACTCTTGTAATAACGGAAAAAGCAAAGAAGACTAAGACGGGTCAATACCAAACAGGAGAAGACGTACTCAAGAAGCTAGTGGATTTACATCCTATCATTTCTTTAGTTCTAGAGTATCGAAAATTAAAAAAATTACTGAGTACTTACGTGGACCCACTCCCTAAACTAGTACATGAAAAAACTGGCAGACTACACACGTCTTACATGCAAACAGTTGCCTCAACAGGACGATTAAGTTCAAAGGACCCTAATCTTCAGAACATTCCTATAAGGACAGATGCCGGGAGAGAGATACGAAAGGCATTTATTCCAGCAGATAAAAACCACGTTCTATTAGCAGCGGATTACAGTCAAGTCGAATTAAGAGTAGCAGCAGCTATGAGTAACGATCCTGGCCTTTGCGAAGCCTTTAGAGAAGGGCAGGATATCCATTCTGCGACAGCGTCACGAGTTTTCGGAGTTAAGCTTGAAGATGTGGACAGAACACAAAGAAGCCAAGCAAAAGCAGTAAACTTCGGCATACTATACGGTCAAGGTGCATTCGGATTAGCAGAAGAACTAGGAATTAAACGTGCAGAAGCGAAGGAGATAATTGCTCGATATAATGAGCAGTTTAACACCTTGGGCGATTTTACGAAAAAATGCATCGAGAAAGCAAGGGAGGTAGAGTACTCGGAGACTATTCTGGGAAGACGTAGAAAGCTCCCAGACATCAACTCCACTAACGGTATGGTCAAAGCATTCGCTGAACGCAATGCGGTTAATGCACCTATTCAAGGTTCGGCGGCCGATATCATAAAGGTGGCTATGGTGAATCTTGCCCGGGAATTACAGAGTGGTGAATGGAAGAGTCGGATGATTATGCAAGTACATGATGAATTAGTTCTAGATGTGCCCATTGATGAACTAGAAGCTCTCAAGCCACTCGTAAAAAAATGCATGGAAGAAGCTGTAAAGCTTAGTGTTCCTCTTGAGGTGGATATGTCTTCCGGACGAGATTGGTTAGAAGCACACTAGCCGCTATCTAACTATCCACGGCAACGCCTTAGCTTTCCCATCAATAGTGATGTGCACGAAGTAAGTCCCCCTTGCCCTTTCTGCAGGACTCAGCTCGAAACTGTGTGGACCTGCCTCCAAAGTTCCTGAAAAAAGATGGTCTATGAGTCTTCCAGACGCATCTACTAGAGTAATCTCAGCATCATGAGCGGAGATTGTAGAGCAACTTATATGAGCGATGCCTTCGGATGGATTGGGGTGAATATTCCAATCCGGCCCCAGGTTCCATTCTTCAACAGCAAGCATGCTTTGATCGTAAGCTGTAATATTTATATCGTCGATATAGATATCATTCCCCAACCTTGACTCAAACTCAAACTTCACTCTGAAGTACGGCGTTAGATAAATAGAATAATCTAGTACGAGCGTGTATGATTTCCACTCCGTTCCGTTTTCCGGCACGAATGGATAATAATGTGGCTCGGCAGAAGGAAGATCTGTATATCCTCTATGCATTTTTCTTACATCCCAATCATTGCCACAATCACCAGTAACACTTATTTTAAGTCTATCATCGGTTTCGTCGTCGTCTGAATTCCCCTTGAAGCAGTATGCCCATTTATAGCTCACCCTGACCTCAACGATATCGTTAGAAAGATCCATAGTGCTTGACATTAAAATATCCGTGTTAAAATCTACTGTGTTACCCCAGTTTTCGATATGTAAACATTTAGAACCTGAATAGGCTACATCATCTTCAATTTCCCATCCTCCATCATTTAAAGGATCCTCTCGGAACCATTCCTCACTTGGAAATTCTGAAATCTCAAAACCCTGAACGGATGGGGATTCCATGTCTCCTGGAGGCAGCACCGTTATCGTGATGGGTGATGAAGTAAGGTTGTCTGAAGAATTACTTGCTGTCAATGTCACATCGTAAACCCCTTCATCAATAAAAGTGTGATATGGAGTGTCATTCACTCCTATTTCAGATCCGCTAAAAGTCGTTCCGTCATCGAAATTCCAAGACCAAGTACTAACGTCATGGAAACTCAAATCTGTGAATTGGATACTGTCGCCAGTACATACTACAGTCTCCGAGACTGAGAAATTAGCTTCACATAATAGTAGTGGACCTTCTACTCCTGTTGCTATCAAGTTAGAACTCATGGAGAGTTGATTTCTACTAGAAACTGATGAAAGAGCGGCGGTGCGCATACGTGTTTTTTGGCCCTCGGTAAACATCCTGCCACAGTAGGAATACTCTAAGAAATTTTGGATGTTGTCTAAAGACCCACACGACTCGCCTGCTAAGGTGCAAGATGTCCAACCCTTAGTATTAGGGGTGTCGGAAACGTTATCGTCCATATCACAATTCTCTGCTTCACCAGGGGTATTCGAACCGCCCCATAAGTGGCGCAAGTTGAGCCAATGTCCTACCTCATGAGTTAAGGTCCTAGAGCGGAAAGTATTTGAAGTCCCTATAGCTCCAGTGTAAGAATTCTGAATCACTATCCCGTCAAGCCAAGCGTTATCGAAAGAATTAACTGAGCCCGGTAGGTAAGCGAATCCTGCCGCACCACCCGCTGACTCACAAACCCAAACATTCAAATACATATTCCTAGGCCAGCTCACGAGATTCTTCACTTCATTCTCACCCTCATAAGTCATCGCACTCACAGTTCTTGTAATCCCCGAGTGACAGTTTCCAGAAGGGTCCTTTCTAGCTAATCGAAATTGAATCTCCACATCGGCAACTATCCCCGCGAATTCATCTATCACTTGATAAAGGTCTGTATTGTTTGCACTGAAATCTTTATTCAGTACCTCGATTGCATTATGAAGTTGTTCATCTGCTATATTCTCTGGGCCATTCATATGAATGACGTGAAAAACAACAGGAATAATTATCGTCTCAAGACGACTTCCGCCCGAAGCTAATGCTAACCTTGTCTCCTCCTCAAGCTGATGTGATGCTGGAGAAATAGCTTCTAACTGATCTGGAGTTAAACCGAAAGTTCTAACAGTAGCATTATAAATGCCACACTGCTCTACTTCTTGGGCGGTGATGGAACTCGTAAAGCCGAATAACAGCAATACAAATAGGAGAGTAACTCTATTGAATGATAATAACATATGGGTGCCTTTTCTTGAGGACTGTAAAGATAGGTAAGGTGGAAGTATTTATTTCTCCGTCTTTTCTAGACAGAAACCTACTTCCATGACTCCTAAAAGAGGGTTGACTCTCATGCCATGTGTAATAGACAAAGTATACTCACCTTCAGAAGGAAACTGAAATCCAGATTTATACACCACTCTGTTATCAAGGACATCTCCTAAACCGGTCCCGTGCCACTTTCCTCTACGATCAGCTAATACACATTCAATGGTATCGAGTCTGGATTTACCGTTGGGATAGATTAAATCAACGAAGAGGTAGAGGTTAGAAAACGGATAATCTCCCGTATGTCTAACGTCAACATACGCTTCATACATGACACTTGCTTCAGTCACTTCCCATGAAAAGTCATGAGTATCTTGTATATCCCAGCCGTTAGAGGCTATCGAAATAGAGTCAGAAAATTCGGGTAGGTTCTCACAGGAAACAATACTAAAGGAGAAAATTAATAAATAAAAAAGCCTAGTCATGAACGTGTCTTACCTTTAGGAAAGCGCCTCTTAGGTCTTTGTTTATTTCTTTTCTTGTTATCAAACCTGTTGAGGTCGTCCTGGCCTACGACATTGCTATAAGTTTCTTCAATTGGATCTGGAGCATCTTGTAAAACGTAATCGGATAACGCATGAATCTTCTCACCTTTATTTGACGCATCAATGAGTTCCATAGCCTTCTCAACTGGCACTGGCTGAGGACCTCCACCAGATTCGCCAAGCTGTAAGAAGTAAACAATGCGCTTAAAAATATCCATCTTAAACACTACCGCTTTGCCTTTGGATGTTTGGATTTTTGCATGAGGAGAAGGGAATTCTTTTACAGCCTCAACATACTGATCTAGCTCGAAATTCAAACAGCACTTTAGCTTACCACACTGTCCCGCAAGCTTAATCGGATCGAGGGCCAGTTGCTGATATCTAGCCGCTCCTGTAGAAACCGATCTAAAATCAGATAACCAAGTAGAACAACATAATTCTCGTCCACAAGACCCTATACCTCCTACTCGCGCCGCTTCTTGTCGAGCTCCAATCTGTCTCATATCTATTCGAACACCGAAGGTTGTAGAAAGTTCCCTTACAAGGTCTCTGAAATCGACTCTCTCATCTGCGATATAGTAAAATGTCGCTTTTTTCATATCTCCTTGATACTCTACATCAGTAAGTTTCATAGGGATATTCAGGCGTTTGATAATGGCCCTAGCATCTACCCTTGTTTTATCTTCCCTCTGTCTTGCTATATGCCAAACCTCAATCTCCTCTTCAGAACTTTTATGTAAGATTCTTTTAATCTCATGATCGTCTCTGACCTTTCTTGATGACATTTGAGATCGAACTAACTCACCCGTTAGTGACACCACTCCTAAATCTATTCCAGGGTTCAAATCGAGTGAAATGACATCACCTACGTGATATGTATCAGTTGATTTACGCCTGAAAAAACCCTTTCTATTATTCTTAAATCTCACCTCTAGGATGTCGAAAGCCTTAACCCCATCTGGTAGAGCTATCCCTTCTAACCAATCAAAAACAGACTTAGACCCAGTGCCACAAGTGCCACATCGGCCATTGTTTTTACAGCCTCTCGGTTGGCCATCTGATCCTTTACTACAGCTATTACATCCCATCGTGTTACGAAGATACGTTGTTAGACATCATGCCGCATCTCTTCTTAAAAGTATATGTACTTGAATGCTCAAATCCATAAAAACAACCTTAGCGTTTACATTGCCCGCTATGTCTTTGTGGGCATTTTCTAGCAATTCAGAAAGATCAACTACGTTGTCGTGATGAATAAATGTTCTGAATTTTTGTAGAAACGATTCCTCGCCAGGAGTTAATCTAACAAGTGATTTAGTGCCATAATTTCCAACTATACATTGCCGGACCATGTGTAGGGCGTACTTCATAAAGCGTTTCTGAGACTCGCGACCTGGAGAGGCAAACTCGTTAGAACCTTGCATAATCGTTTCTGCATCTCTAGCCCAACACGCTCTCATCCAAGATGAGAATAATTCTAAATCTGGAGATTCATCCCCCGACTTAGAAAGGCGTAAAGCAGCAGTAATATTTCCCTCCGTGACATGCACCCAACCGAGTGCCTTTTCGACAGAGATGCCAGATAGTTTTGATAACCCAGCGGCAGCTGAGTCATCCGATAATCTAGGTATATGTACTCTTTGTAATCTAGATAAAATGGTGGGTAACAACCTATCCGCATTCTGGGAGACGAATAATAATATCGTTTTATCCGTAGGCTCCTCTATGAGCTTTAGTAGCTTATTCGCTGTGTCAACTCGCATGGTTTCTGGCAACCAAAGTATGAGGATTTTATATCCTCCATGAAATGCCTTTAGGCTCAACTTCCTGTTTATTTCCATAGCTTCATCTACAGAAATAAAGAGCTGTTTTTTATCTGCTCCAATTTTTCCTAACCAATCTTCTAGACCAAAATAAGCGGTCTTTATCATTGACTCTCTCCACTGAATCTGAAACGGGTCAGAGACCGATTTACCGCCTCCATCCTTTTTAAAGAATGGAAAAGCCCAATGCAAATCTGGGTGTTGAAGCTTAGCGTGTGCAAGACACGATGAACAACTTCCACAGGCATCATCTGCTTCGGGAGAGTGACAATGCAAGAATCTTGCGTACGCTCGTGCTAATGCTAGAGCTCCGGAACCCTCCGGACCTTCGAAGAGTTGAGCGTGAGCAACCTTTCCTGATCGCGCCCCATCACGAAGACGGGAGGCAAGGACGGTTTGGGATACAACATCAGAAAACTGCATGTGCTAAGTTAACGAAGATGGGGTAGTTAGAAGTTCGCGTGAATAGCAAAATACACACCTCTTCCTGGGGCAGAAATTCCTGAAGAAAAGGATTTGTAGTGAACGTCAAGTAGGTTCGACAAACCTATTTGAGCGTGCATATTATCCGATATTTCGAAATGAGACTCTAAATTTAAGGTCCACCACGCGGGCGTACCTATCGATAGGGCTTCTTGTGGATTATCTGTACTGCCAGGACCGTATTCGTCTAAAGGCTTTGCTGTATTAAACAAGGCGAATGCTTCAATTGCCCATGAATCGGTTTCAGATTTAATCTGTTTTTTTAATGAAACCCGGCCAAAGGTGGGTGAAATATGCGACAATGGTACTCCTGTTTCAATTATAGAACCGCGGGTAAAATTTACAGTACTGAAGAAAACCGTTGATGCTGATATTTGAGACTGTACTTCTATTCTAGCTCCTCTCATAAATGCATTCCCGACATTTTCATTTGTTTGGACCCTCACCATATCACCTTCGTAAAGAATTATCGAATCACCCATAAAAGTTGAATTCGTAGGCGAAATCGCGTCCTTCCAATAACTAACAAATCCAGCTACAGATATAATTAGCTTTTCTGAATCAGCTAACGGCTTGAAGGTGATACTCTCATCAAAACTGTATAAATACTCGGCCTTTATAGAATCGCTTGGAAGGAGGAGATATCCGCCCTTCTCTCGAATTTTACCTACGTCATCAATGTTAGGGTGGCGGAAGCCCGATGACAAAGAGGATATAGATGAGAATTTATCTCCCAAATTAAGATCCGCTGAGAGATTGCCCGTAACTGCTCCATGGCTGGAATTTATTTCAGTAAAAGGCAAGAAATTAGGTGTTTCTGTAAAGTCAAATTCGGCGTGAATGGATGAATAACTATATCTCAATCCTGCATTGTACACTTTATTAGCTATAGTTCGTGTAGCTGCTGTGTAAGCGCCCATAGAAAGCATAGTGCTACCACCATTAGGATATCTAGTCATAAGGGTTGTAGGTGAATTCGAAGTAGAGGTAACACCATTCCATTGACCATCTACACCCAACTCGAACTCCCATCCATCTCCCCTGAACGGAGATGAAACCCAATAAGAAGAAAATGAAAGAACATCTACTTTTTCAGTAAGGATATCTCTAGTAACGCTACCCATTCTGCGTTTGATCCTAGATTCTCCAATTTGCTGATATGCTAAAGTTGAATGTATAGACCCTGGAATGCCTAGGTATTGTTCCCAATTAAGAGCCGTTAAAAGTCGGCTTTGAGGACCGTAACTCCATTCAGCCCATTTTAATCCTAAAGAATCAGAAGTCAAATCGTTGAGCTTGTCAAATCTAGGAATATTAGAACTCAAACTGTATTGGATATTTGTTTCTAATGCCCCTCCAGGAATAGCAACACGGAATTTATGCATAAAATCTTTTTGGGAATATCCCGTGTGTCTTTGAATGAGTGGATTAGGATTCGTTATCAGGCTATCATTCCCATCTACCGTTTCAACATAAAACGGTACTAATCCCCATCTACTATCACCGTGGATTCTATTAGAACCCATTCTAAGATCACCATAGTTACTAGAACTAAATGAAAGGACTGAGCCCCATTTCTCACCACCCGACTCCACTCTTGCGTGTAGGGTATTTGATGAATTGACCGATTTATATTGCGCCGATATTAATCCCGTCGTGTGTGGTTTATTCGAATCGCTGATGAACCTAGGGCGATGAGTTTGAAAATGTATGACACCACCAAGGGCATCGCTGCCGTATCTAACACTACTCGGACCTAGGGTTATTTGTAAACTCTCGATGATGTTCGCATCTACACTGATGGCATTATGTAAATGTCCCGAACGGTAAATCGCATTGTTCATTCGAACTCCGTCTACTACGAGAAGAACTCTATTGGCCTCGAACCCTCTAATTACGGGTGAGCCACCACCTTGTTGGCTTTGCTGTATGTTCACGCCGCCAGTGTTTAGTAATATATCAGATGAAGTTCCCGAGGGTACGCCAGAAATTATAGTCGTTATCTGAAGGGAACCTACTACTTTAATTCCATGAGCTTTAGCCTCATCGGGCGTGATTCGAGAGGTGATTAGGACTTCATCTATACCATATGGATTTTCGTCCAAAGAGATTGTTTTTCCAATAGAATTACCAGGGAAAACTGTCTTACTAGAATAGCCGATACACCTAAAAATCAAGGTGTCTGAATACATCCTCTGCGGTATTACAACAATGCCCTCTGCATCTGACACTGAACCCGTTGAAGTAGTGATGTTTACTACTGTGACGAATGGAATGGGGATAGTTCCGTTAATTATCCTAACAGTTACAGGAGGAATCGTTACAATTTGAGCCGTGAGTGAGCCGTGTGATATGCAAGCAAACACAATAAGAAGAAACACGTCAAAGCGAGAATTATTCATCTGAAAATATCGTCTCGAGAACGTCATAACTTTTAATCTCTTTTAATCCCGCGTGATGTAATTGAATAAACATAACCATGCCTAGCAATAGCTCTTTCCGCTCATGCTTTTCAAGGTTTAACGAGCGCATATTATCAAATTCCATGCCTAGAATATCTCTCATCCTTTGAGCAAGTTTAACCGACAAGAAATGAGACTGAAGGGTTAATGAAGGCGGGGACGAAGACCACTCACCTGAGGTTAGATTTAAACTATTAATAAGATCAACGCTGTTTGTCTCTATTTCGCTAGGCATTAGTCCTAGAATATCAACTACACGAGCGAGAAAGTAGAAATGAAGGTTGCTTATCTCTTCTGAAAACTCTAACAACTTAATGGTATCCCACAGCAACACAAACAAATCCTCCATGGGAGCATCCACATCAATAGATTTATCCATGAACTCCGCAATAAAAAACGCTACCGAGGAACGCCTGGGGTCTTTTAATAAATTGTTAGCTGGCACGGCTCTATCAACTTCAGTAAAGGTTCCTAATGCCGTAGGGGATTTTCTTTTAAGGTCGGTAATATTAATCGCAGCTAAGGGGTGCCATAACGCTGATGTGTTTCGTTTTGATTTGGATTTAGTTCTCCTAACAAATAAAGGAACCATGCCCTTGTCACTAGTGTAGACTCTAACGATTATGCTCGAGTCAGAATAGGGCACTGATCCTATCACTATGGCACTTATCGTCGTGTTACCCATTCAATCTATGCTAGGCTCTACCCAATACCCCTCGCTCTTAATTAAATCTACCAAAGCTTCAATGGCTTCAGCTTCAGGGACATTTTTTCTCACCACATTTCTTTCCCGGTACAATGTTATTTTACCTGGGCCCGTTCCCACATACCCGAAATCAGCATCTGCCATCTCTCCCGGACCATTAACTATACATCCCATCACCCCTATTTTCAATCCTTTTAAATGACTTGTCGCCGATCTGATTTTGGCAGTGGTTTCCTCTAAATCGAATAATGTCCTTCCGCAACTGGGGCATGAAATATATTCGGTTTTAGAAATTCTAGTTCTTGTTGCTTGTAGTATCCCAAACCCCACACTATTTCGTTTCGCAAGGCTTACCACGTCGCTCTCCACCCATATCCCATCACCCATTCCATCTAAAAATAGTCCACCCAGATCGGTTGATTGATACAGGGTGAACTTATCCGTACCTATACCATCTAAACGATTCCTGAAGATTACGGGATAACTATATCCACTAGAGTCTAACAAATTAACCGCTTGTCTATAATCAGAGGTTTTTGTAGTCTTATCGCTACTTAAGATTACCACTACTTTATCTCGAGCTAATCGTGGTAGTTTAATAAACTCCTCTACTTGGCTACACTCTAAATTAACAAAATGAGTAGACGCAGAATGGGTTTGTCGTCGTACCACATCTGACCACTCATCTATCGACCATATAGGGAAGTGTCTTATTTGTGATTCGTCCCATAAAGAACCATTAATCAACACCCTTAATGTTCCAGGCAGAGGAAATTTAACCTCTCGTGTGCCGGCAAAAATAAAGTCACAGGCTTGATCGGCGATATTCCACTTATCATCGGGAACAGAATATCTATATCCCGCTGCAACCAGATTGGCTACAGTAATTTCTGAGCCTTCTCTAAGTGAGTGAATCACCACAGGAACTTGAGAACCCCCTATTATGCCAATCTCGTAAACTTCTCTTCTAGAGTAAATTAAGTCAACATCTGTAAGAATTCGATGTGGCAATAATTTTGAATAATTAGCCTCAAAATGATCCACAAGGTCTCGTGCAACTGGTAATTCTGCCT
>CAWVZZ010000053.1:0-12531 GCA_963934745.1 uncultured Flavobacteriales bacterium
GAATGCTACTACAATGAACCAATGCGTTTCTGGGACTATTATAGATACATATCCTAATAGGGCTCCAGCTATGACTACGAAAATAGCGAGTAATCTATACTCAGCATTTAGAAAGGCTAGAGCACCTTCGTGTATGTATCCAGCAATTTCTGTCATTCGAGCATTTCCCTTAGGTTGCTTGCGAACCCAAGACCCTTGGATGGCCATGATTATAAGGCCTAGAACAGCTATTGCTGGAACGAAATAAAGTAAGTTTTCAGTCAAAAATTGCATGATGTATAATTATGTCAGTGCCTTATTAAGGCGAGTTGTTTACTAGTTATGATGTGTAAGCGACGCTTTTAACGGCTTCCACAATTTCTTTAATCTGAGGTGTAGCCTCGTCAATTAATGTTGTCGCATATGCGAACGGGGTGTCAGATTGACAAAGCCTAATGATAGGAGCGTCAAGGTGATCGAATGCATTTCGTTGGACTCTATAAGCCACTTCTGAAGAAACAGAACTCACAGGGAAGCTCTCTTCAACAATCACAAGTCTGTTCGTCTTTCTTACAGATTCGAGTATCGTTTCAAGATCCAGAGGTCGAATCGTTATAAGATCGATTATCTCAACATTTATATCTTCTTTTAATAATTCATCAGCTGCTGAGTGTACGCTCTTAAGAATCTTTCCGAATGATACAATGGTACAATCCGTTCCTTTCTTTCT
Organism: uncultured Flavobacteriales bacterium; assembly: GCA_963934745.1. Classification (GTDB taxonomy): domain Bacteria; phylum Bacteroidota; class Bacteroidia; order Flavobacteriales_D; family Sanyastnellaceae; genus UBA974. The sequence goes on from CAWVZZ010000053.1 coordinate 710, forward strand.
CACGTTAGCCTTTCCGATAGGTACTAGGTACTCACCGTCTGGAATCATACCCTTGTCGCCGTACATCTTTTCAGACTCCATAATAAGGACTGGGTCATTATCGCGAATAGCTGATTTCAATAATCCCTTCGCCTCGTATGGAGTGAATGGGGTTACTACTTTAAGGCCAGGTATAGCTGAGTAGAATGACTCGTAGCTTTGGCTGTGGGTAGCGGCAAGCTGTCCGGCGGGGCCGTTTGCGCCCCTGAACACTATAGGGACACTGTATTGACCACCACTCATTTGTAGCATCTTTGCAGCGTGATTTATGATTTGGTCTGAAGCAAGAACAGCAAAATTCCAAGTCATATACTCTACGATAGGTCTAAGGCCATTCATCGCTGCACCAACTGCAATACTTGTGAATCCAAGCTCAGCAATAGGAGTGTCAATTACTCGTTTAGCACCAAACTCAGCCAGCATACCTTTTGAAGCTTTGTAGGCGCCATTATATTCGGCAACCTCCTCTCCTAAAAGGAATACACGCTCGTCTCGGCGCATTTCTTCGCTCATCGCTTCTGCGATAGCTTCTCTATATGTGATTTCACGCATGATTTTGATGCACAATTCGGTCGGCAAAGATAGGTTATTAATGATACCTCTGCATCACTACCTTTGCAGTCCTATTTAAGAGATTAATAATTATCTATTCAAGCCTATGAAATTGCTAGTATGCATTAGTAAAGCACCAGATACAACAAGCCGTATCGCTTTTACAGACGGGGATAAAAACTTTGATGAAAGTGATGTCCAGTTTATTATTAATCCCTATGATGAGTGGTATGCTCTAGTGAGGGCCATAGAAATCACCGAATCTTCAGTTGGTTCCGTTACTACAATAACTGTTGGGGAAGCTTCTTGTGACCCTATTATTCGCAAGGCGTTAGCTATAGGCGCTAATGATGCGGTTAGGATTAATACCGTTCCCACAGATTCAGCTCAAGTAGCTAGATTAATTGCTAATTATGCAGATGGACAAGGATTTGACGCGATTATGTGCGGCAAGGAAACGATAGACCACAATTCTTCTGCTGTTCCTGCTATGATAGCTGAGTGTTTAGATCTGCCATTCGTAGCCTTTGCTACTTCTTTAGACATGAATGATGGCTCTTCAAGCCTCACGTGTGAAACTGCTGGTGGAACTAATAGCGTTAAAGTCACAGGCCCGTTCGTGTTGAGCGCAGCTAAGGGAATGTCTGAACAAAGAATCCCTAATATGAGGGGTATAATGTCAGCTAGAACTAAGCCTCTACAGGTTATAGAAGCTGACGGAGTTCAAGTTCCAACTGCCATTGAAAAATTCACATTACCACCAGCTAAAGGTTCGTGTGTTATGGTGGATGCAGAGAATACAGCGGAGTTAGTTCGTCTTTTACGTGAGGAAGCAAAAATTATTTAAGATGTCAGTATTAGTATATATACCTACAAACAGTGGTCAAGCCACTAAGTCTGGGCTAGAAGCGGCATCTTTTGCAAGTGCATTAGCCTCGGGAGAAGTTTCTGCTGTTGTCTCCGGTGATTTATCCGGTGACGGTGGTCTGGGAGCAGTTGGAGTAACTAAGGTGTTACATTATTCAACGGAATTAAATGATAATTCGCAATTAGCACGCCTAGTTGAGTCTGCTGTTACGACAACAGGTGCTACAACTATTGTGTTTTCAGGAAACCTTGAGGGTGGAGCAATAGCTCCTAGAGTTGCGGTTAGATTAGGAGCTGGTTATGTTCCTGGGATTATCGAATTACCCGAGGGCGGAACTTTTTCACGGAATGTATTTAGTGGAAAGGCTAAAGCTTCTGTTTCTGTATCGGCTGATAAGACGGTGTTAGGATTAACACCTAACGCATACGGAGTTAAAGGCACAGGTGGAGGAGATGCTTCAGTTGAAGCTTTTTCTGCTGAAGTAGGAGAATCAAAAATTTCATTCGGGGATTTCAAGCCATCTAGTGAGGATGGTGCTGTTCCACTTCCTGAAGCTGACAGGGTTGTTTCTGCTGGTAGAGGCTTAAAGGGACCCGAGAATTGGGGAATAGTGGAGGACTTAGCTCGTGCTTTGAATGCTTCCACTGCTTGTTCTAGACCTGTAGGTGATATGGGTTGGAGGCCTCATCACGAGCACGTAGGTCAGACGGGTGTAACCATTAGACCTGATCTTTACATTGCATGTGGGATCTCTGGTGCTATTCAGCATTTAGCTGGTGTAAACCAAAGCAAAGTAATCGTAGTAATCAACACAGACCCGGAGGCTCCCTTCTTTAAGGCAGCTGATTACGGAATTGTAGGTGATGTATTCGAAGTTCTTCCTAAATTGACAGAAGCTATCAAAGCTTTATCATAAATGAGATGAAAAAAGTGGACCTCGAAATACATGACATTACCTTAACGGGGTCGTCATCGGGGGCATATACATTATTATTAGGTGTCGTAGGAAGTGATATGCAACTGCCTATAGTTATAGGCGGGGCAGAAGCTCAATCTATTGCATTAGAGCTTGAGAACATGAAGTCTAGTAGGCCTTTAACTCACGATCTATATAAAAACACACTTCTCTCCTTCGATATGGAAGTAGGAGAGGTTTTGATTTACAAATTCGAGGAAGGGATTTTCTACGCTAACATATACGTTAGCGATGGAACTCAAATAAAACAAATCGACTCTAGGGTGTCTGATGCTGTCGCTATTGCAGTTCGATTTAGAGCCCCTATCCGTTGTGTTACTTCTGTCATAGATATGGCTGGGATTTCACCTGAGGATATGATTCAAATGAGTGAGGAAGTTCCAGAGGAAGACGCTGATGAGGATTTAAGTATCTTAAGTCCCGAACCTGATTTGGATGGACAAAAATCAAAAAAGACAATTCGAGATTTGAAAAAACGTATTTCTACTCTTAAAGCGAAGCTTGCTTCAGCTGTTGACGAGGAGAATTATGAAAAAGCATCTGAGATCCGCGATATGTTAGAAACCTTAGAAAAGAATTTAGATGAAGAGTAAAGTAGGTATCATAATGGGCAGTAATTCTGATCTAGGAATTATGGAAAAGGCCATGAGCGTTCTCGATGAACTGGGCGTTGAATATAATGCGACCGTTGTAAGCGCACATAGAACGCCAGAGAGGTTAGCAGAATATGCTAGTTCCGCTGTTGCTAACGGTCTAAAGGTTATTATAGCTGGTGCTGGTGGAGCGGCTCATCTGCCAGGCATGGTAGCTTCGTACACTCCGCTTCCAGTTATAGGAGTTCCTGTAAAGAGCAGTAATTCTATAGAGGGTTGGGATTCGATACTTAGTATTCTGCAAATGCCTGCGGGAGTTCCTGTTGCGACAGTGGCTCTTGATGGTGGTAGGAATGCAGGGATTCTTGCAGCCCAAATCCTATCCGTTGCTGATTCAGAACTCCTTGAGAGACTTGTAGAATTTAAGAGCGCCTTAAAAGCTAAAGTTATCGATGCAGCTATCCAAGTAGAAAATCACAAACCAAAAAAGTAGGCCGCGCATGTCTCACTCTTCATTCACCCCCGAGGACCTGTCCACACAAAAACTCCACGCCCTATTGCTAGGAGGAGTTTCTCCACGACCTATTGCGTTTGCAAGTACAGTTGATGCGGAGGGGAATGTAAATTTAGCCCCATTTAGCTACTTCAACGTATTCTCAGCTAATCCACCTATCCTAATATTTTCACCCGCTCGTAGAGGACGAGATAACACAACTAAACATACTTTAGATAATGTTCTAGCTGTTCCAGAAGTGGTGATAAACATGGTCGACTATTCAATGGTCCATGCGTGTTCTTTAGCTTCAACTGATTATGCTCGTGGAGTAAATGAGTTTGTGAAAGCTGGGCTTACAGAGGTGAAGTCTGAGGTTGTTCAGCCGCCCAGAGTACTGGAATCACCAGTATCATTCGAGTGTAAGGTGTTGAGGGTAGATTCTTTTGGTGATAATCCTGGTGCTGGACAGTTAGTGGTGTGTGAGGTGTTGCGCATGCATTTCAAGGATTCCGTTCTGAACTCGGATGGTGTGCCGGATGCGAGGAAATTAGATTTAGTTGCTAGAGGAGGCGGAGATTTTTACGTACGTGCCTCTGGTGATGCTCTCTTTGAAGTGCCTAAGCCTCTTGCTAACCTAGGAATAGGTGTAGATATGATACCTGCGGATATTAGAACGAGTAGCGTTCTCACAGGGAAACACCTAGCAATGCTAGGTAATGTAGAGGTATTGCCTAATGAAACCGATGTAAATGATTACAAGCTTCTAGAACTAGCTGATATTTTCATCGAGCATCAAGATGATGGTGAAACTCTAGAACTTGAGCTTCACAAGTTTGCGGCATCTCTATTAGAACGTGGAAATGTTAATGGAGCGTGGAAAACACTTCTGAGTTTTAACCTTGGATAAGGCCCTAAATCCCAACTCTTATTTTACCTTTATGCCATGGCATTTGAACTAAAAGGTAAAATCAAAGTTTTGTTCGATCAACAAGACTTTCCAAGCGGCTTCTATAAGCGCGATTTCGTTATCACGACTAACGAACAGTATCCACAAGAAATTAAGTTTGCAGCTTTGAAAGAGCGTGTAGAGCAATTAAACGGACTCGGAGAGGGAGATGAAGTTCTGGTGAAGTTCGATTTGCGTGGCCGTGAATACAATGGTAATTACTACGTGGATCTCAATGCATGGAGAATTGAGCGTGGGTCAGGTACTGCTTCAACAGAAGGTGCGCAATCTGATTCTTCTGCTAGTTCTCAATCAGTACCACCAGTAAGTTCTGCTCCACTTCCGGATGTAGAACCAATGGTCGTAGAGCCATCCTCAGACGAGGATCTGCCATTTTAATTTTTTAGCGGGCTTCCGTCCTGTCTATTTAATTACTGGTAGTGGGTTTGGTCCAAATAACCTAAAAGAAGATGTCAGCAGAATTCCATACTTTCACCTTGCCTAACGGCATACGTGTGATACATAAAGTGGTTCCTAGGGCCGCTAGTCATGTCGCACTTGTGGTGAATGCAGGAAGCCGTGACGAGAGACCTGGCGAAGCTGGAGTCGCTCATTTTATTGAACATTGCTTATTCAAAGGGACTGAGAAGCGAAAGACATTTCATATTCTAAATAGGCTGGAGAGGGTAGGCGGTGAGTTGAATGCATATACAACTAAGGAGGAGACCTGGGTTAGTGCTTCATTTCTAGAGAGAGAGTTAAGTAGAGCCGTAGAGTTGATCGCAGATATTGTTTTTAATTCTACTTTTCCCGAGAAAGAGATAGCGAAAGAGAGGGATGTGATTTTAGATGAAATAGCATCTATTCAGGATAATCCTAGTGATGTGATTTTCGATGAATTTGAAGAGAGGTTGTTCGGAGCTCATCCTTTAGGTAGAACTATTTTAGGTACACCGGATTCTGTGAAAGCCTTATCTAGAGACGATATCAAAGGTTTTGTAGAGAGAAATTACAGGCCAGATGAAATGGTGTTCGCTTCTGTGGGAGCTACTCCGTTTAAGAAGTTTAAGAAGATATGCGAAAAGTATTTGGGAGAGTTTAAGGGTGATAGTGGTGTGGTGAAAAGAGTAGCGCCTAAACCGGTTGCTTTGTTTAATGAGAGGGTAGAGCAGGATACGCATCAAGTGCATCATTTGCTCGGAGGGGTAACTGTTGGAGCAGATCATAAGGATAAGTTGCCACTGACTTTATTAGCTAATTATTTAGGAGGTCCGGCTATGAATTGCCGGTTGAGTATGAATATTAGGGAGAAGTATGGAATGGCATATCACATCGAAGCTGGTTATTCACCTTATCAGGATAGTGGGGTGTTTTCTATATACTTCGGTACAGATCGACGTTTTCACAACAAGGTGGAGAAGCTTGTGAATAAGGAACTGAAGCTCATGTGCTCAACTAAGCTCACCACTCGTCAACTTCACGATGCTAAAAAGCAGCTTATAGGCCAAATAGCCCTAAACCAAGATTCGGGGACAGCTATGATGTCAGGGCTTGCAAAAAGTTATCTCTTGTACAATAAAGTACAGCCGCTAGCTGATTTTTTCAAGGCTATAGAATCCATTACATCTGAAGATATATTGAGAGTTTCAAATGAATTTATCTCACCTGAGAAGATGAGTCATTTGGTTTACCTAGATAGATCGTAAGCTATCTCGCTGATATTCTGTGCACATCATCATTATCAGACTGTATCATGTTTTTTATAAACTGAATCTTCAAGCTTATCATAACCCATTCTTTATGCCCATCTCTAAGTAGTGCGTTTATAGCCTCTTCGTCATTGTCTGCACCTTCAGCAACTAACGCAAGTTTTGAATATCCATTCTTCCTCAGCCATTTACATGCATTGACGTCACCTTCGGAGCCGACAACTAAAGCCATCAATTCTGGGTGGCCTTCATTTATCAGCCACTCCCGTGCATCATCTCGAAGATTAATTGCATAAGTGAATGCAGCTAATTCAGGGTAGTTGTTTGCGGTAAGCCAGTCGCGGATTTTTTCGTTTCCACTGATTGCTTCACCCCATGCAACAATTATTTTAATTGGGTATTCTTTCAAGATGCTATAAAGGTAACTTTGCCGACTGTGAAAAACGAATCCGTAACCCCACCAAAATTATTCACGCCTACCTTCTGGTTGCTTTGTTCTAGTACCGTATTGTTTATGGCTAGTTTCGGAATGATTATGCCGGAGTTGCCCGGATACTTAACTATGATGGGTGCTGGTCATTTGTTAGGGTATATAATCGGATTGTTTACCCTAGGGGCATTCTTTTCAAGGTTCTTTTCTGGGAGGATAGCCGATAGGGCGGGCAGGAAGGTGGTTATGATTTTCGGAACCGCAGTGACTGCTATCGCAGGGTTCGCGTATGTAGGTGTGGGGTACTTGCACGAGGGGTTTTGTGATGACCCAAAAACGGCAATGCTAGGTGTATGGGTTTTTCTAGGTGTGAGAGTGCTTCATGGGTTGAGTACTGGATTTAGACCCACAGGAACGAGCGCATTGCTCACCGATATCGTTCCCGTAAGTAGAAGAGGCGAGGCTTTAGGGTTTTTAGGTGTTGCCGGTAATGCCGGTATGGCGGGGGGTCCCGCTATAGGTAGCTGGTTGGCTGTGGATTATGGCTATGATGCGATGTTTATTGTGTCGTCAATCCTGGGTGTTATCTCACTTATTCTCACCCTTAGAATCCAAGAGACATTGCCTAACAGTCGTTCAGTAGTTATGAGCGATTTCAATGTGTTTAAGGGGGGGAACATTGAGGCTTCTGTTTGGCCTTCAGCATTATTCTTACTCCCTGTGGCTATTACTTTCGGAGTTTTTCTAACAGTAACACCAGATTTCGTCGGCGATCTAGGTTTTAAGTACAAAGGACTGTTTAACACCATTATTGTTGTCGCTTCTATATCAATGCGATTTATAGCCGGGAAGGCTTCCGATAAATATGGCCGCGAACCACTTTTAGTCATTGGTGGATTTCTCCTACTAATAGGTATGGGGGTAATGAGTATATCTGACACGAAACTAATGGCTGCTATCGGTGGTGCCATTTATGGACTCTCCATTGGGATCAATATGCCCACAATATTTGCTTGGACGGCTGATCTTTCCTCCAAGGGTAAAATCGCAATAGGCTTAGGTACTATGCTTATGTCTCTTGAGATAGGTATAGGTTTAGGTGCTTTTGTGTCGGGATCGTTATTCGCTAGTGACCCTAGCTGGTTGCCCGTATTATACTCAACATGTGCAGTTCTAGGGGGCTTGGCATCAATTATTTTATGGTGGGGATGGAGAAAAAATCCCCAAAGAAAATAACGATTGATGTTGCATAACTCTATTTGGGGGCATTAAAAAAGGCTTTTTATAGAAGTAATTTTAGTGCATGGATACAATTATTGCTCAACGATTAAACGAAAAGCATGCTGAACGTAAACTTGCTCTAGGTGATTTTCTTCAGCTTAAAGCAAAAATCCTTAATGAACAGCGATTAGCTAAAGACGCTCTTGAGATTCAAGATCTATCAAATAAAGCTATAGCCTAGTCTTAGATTTTATTTCATCTCTATAGATGCGGATGCTGTAGGGAATGCTCTGTCAACCTTTTTGAATAAACCTTGCAGCACTCTTCCTGGGCCCACTTCGGTTACTGATTCAGCTCCATATTCTAACATAGCACCCATTGTTTGGGTCCATCTTACTGGAGCAGTAAGCTGAGCTATTAGATTCTTGCGGATCACATCGATGTCAGTTTCTGCCCTCGCACTCACGTTTTGGAATATAGGACACCTCAACTCCGAGATAACGGTAGATTCTATAGCAGCAGCAAGTTTTTCTCGAGCAGACTCCATTAGTGGAGAGTGGAATGCTCCTCCTACTGGTAGCATAATTGCCCTTCTAGCACCAGCTTCCATAAGTTTTTCGCAAGCCTTTTCCACAGCAGGGATCTCACCTGAAATAACTAGTTGTCCAGGACAATTATAATTTGCCGCTATCACTATACCATCTGTAGCCGTGCATATATCAACAACGACTTGATCTTCTAGTCCTAAAACGGCAGCCATAGTCGATGGTGTTGCTTCACAGGCTGTTTGCATGGCATTCGCTCTTGCTGAAACCAGTTTAAGACCATCAGCAAACGAAATACCTCCTACGACTACCAGAGCACTAAATTCACCTAGGCTATGACCTGCGACCATGTCAGGATTGATTTTATCACCTAAGACCTCAGCTAAGATTACAGAATGTAGAAAAATTGCAGGCTGGGTTACTTTAGTTTGTTTTAAGGCCTCTGCGTCTCCGTTGAACATAATATCAGAAATCTTAAATCCTAGAATTTTATCTGCTTCTTCGAACCTCTTTCTAGCCAATTCAGATGAGTCATATAAATCTTTCCCCATGCCAGGGAATTGAGCCCCTTGTCCAGGGAATACAAATGCTTTCATATAACTATTTTGTTTATCGTACGAGAATTACATGGCCAGTGAAGGTCTCTGCACCTCGGCCTTCAGTCTTTTTTATCTTAATCCTCCAGTTGAATAATTCAGATGAGCTTACGTAGTGAGTTCCATCGCCATCTATTACGTTATCTCCTATCCAAGCTTCGCCTGGAGTTGTGGAATGATGTACCATTTTACCCCATCTGTCAAAGATCCAGCACTCGTACTCCGATATAAGTTCTTTTCCTGAAATCACAGGTATCCATGCGTCATTGTTACCGTCGTTATTAGGCGTGAATGCATTGGGTACATATACTTGAAGCAGATTATCTACATTGATAATATGTGTCGCTACATCGGTGCATCCATATTCATTAGTGACGTGAAGTTGAACTTGATATTCGCCTGCCATGTAATACTCGTGCTCAGGGTTCACCTCTGATGATCCATCACCGTCTCCGAAAGACCAAATATATTCTGTTCCCCCTTCTGTTAAATTTAAGAACTCTACTATAGGATCTAGAATATTAATCGTTTCGGGTAATGTAGTAAAGTCAGCAACAGGTGGGTTCCAAGCTGCAAAAGCTTCATCAATTTCAACTGTAATGGTACAACCTTCAATTGAAGTAACAGTGAACTCAGCTTCGTAAACACCAGGGTAAATAATATCTAAGAAGTAGGGAGAGCTGAATCCAATAGGGATAGTAAATCCAGGTATTTCTAGCTCGAATGTAGCAGCTCCTGTGGTGGTGTTGTGTATCTCAATCTGGGTAGGGATACAGACTGATGTTTGTAGAAATGCAATCTCAGGAATAGGAGCATCCGCAACTGTGAAATCTTGGAATGATTCACTTGAACAGCCGAAGACATCTGTAACTAATAATCCTATTGAGAAGTCTCCTGTTCCTCCTGCGGTTAGATTAGGTGTGTCACCGACCAGTTCTGTGCAATCGGTAGTGCCGGTAGGGAATAGAGTCCATATATATGGAGAAACACCTGTCGTGCAGTTTTGGCCTAGAAGTTCAGAAGAAATATTATTAGCATTAATGTCAGCAGCACCGGTTGCATCGTAACACACGACGCTCTCACTTAAGAAAAAGTCTGCAGTTGGATTAGGGTGAGTAATGATAGGGATAAAATCTGAAACTATACAGTTAGGATTAGTAGGGGAAATGGCTGTGAAGCTCACTTGGTAGTTACAATCACCCGAACTGTAATCATCACAATCAAAGATCATTTGGATATTACTCACACCCGTTTCTGTCACACCATTGCCAAAATTCCAGGCTGTTACTCCGGCGTTCGTAGCTGTAGATGTAAAATTAACGGCTAGTGGTGAGCATCCTTCGTTAACGTCTGAACTCATAGTGACAACAGGAAGTTGTGATGTGTTTACAGCAATAAATTCAGTGTTTTCACATGCATTCCCTTCATTGATAGTTAGGGAAATGTTAGTCGTTCCAGACGTAATAGTAGGGCAGTAGTTGAACGTTGGACCATTAGAAAACAATACACCATCTAAATACCAATCATATGTATTGCCACCTCCGCCACTTCCACCTGGGTTGTCCGTCCAGTCAATTTCTATAATAATACAGTCACCTTCACAAATTTCGGTATCTGTTACGAGGTCGAAGATTGTACTTGAATTAATGGTATTTGTAAATGACTCGAATGATGAGCAGATTAAATTATTAGCGTCTGCGTAGGTTATAGAGCCGGTAGCGTCTATCTCAACATCACCGAGAATTACATTTGTATATCCTAGGGATAGGATGTTTAATGAAGGATTAGCTCCGTCAGGGTTAACAGCTGAATTAGTTTCGTTAGGAGTCGATGTCCAAGAGTAGTTCTGTGCACCATAAATATCAACTTGAACGCTTTGGCCTGTGCATGGAGCTCCACTGAACACGAAATCTAAAACGGGAGCGTCTCTCATGTCTACCGTTGCCGTCGCCGTTGCTATACAGTTGAAATTGCTCCCCATTAATAGAGATGGTGTGTTTAGAGTAGCTGTTGCGACATACTGTGCCCCGTTAACTACTGGGTAATAAGATATTCCCGTAGGTATAGTTGTGAAACCGTTGCTGTCCCAAAAAACAGTGGTTGCATTAGTTGTAATGTTGATTTCAAAGGCATCTCCCTCGCAAATTGCTGGAGTGTCAAGAGTAATGGTAGCGTCTTCAAGTATCTCTACTTCTATTACGGAACCGCCTATACAGTTGTTAAGTGTATTCGTTACTTGACACGCTATAGCGCTAACTCCTGCATCTGCAGGATATGTAAATGGAAGAAGAATGCTGTTACTTGTTGAGCTTAGTGCTGTACCATTTAACCACCATTCAAAATTGTAAATAGCGGGGTCCATGCCTCCAGTTGAGATGAATGCATTATCGTCGCCACACATAATAGCTCCGTCTACAGCTAGTTGCACATCTGGTGAAGCTAGAATTTCGAACTCGAATTGTAAAGAGCTAGAACATGTTACTGTTCCGTAATCATTAGTTCCGGTCATGGTTATGATAGCTGGAACTGGAAGGTTAGAAGGGAAAGTTATATTAGTACCAGACTGAGATTCTGCTGCTGGAGAAAATGAATAGCTATCTGCACCACCCACAAAAATCTGAGGGTTTTCATTTGCGCAATATGTATAGTTGTTCGCAGGGTGGAGAATTACATTAGGATTTGCATATACAGCAGCATCAATAGATTGAGTTGACGAACAAGTTAAATCGGAACCATCTAAAGTGTTTGGGTACAGGATTGATCCAATGACGGATATAGTGGTGCCATTGGCTACGATTTCAGATTGAGTATCTGTTCCGTCCGAAGTGGGTACAGGGTTTATTGGTAAAGT
>CAWVZZ010000054.1:0-12481 GCA_963934745.1 uncultured Flavobacteriales bacterium
TTCTCCTTCAGCACCCTCTTCTCCTTCAGCACCTTCTTCAAGTTCTGATTCCTCAGACATAGCAAGACGAGTACGCTTACAAGCAAATAGAAGTACAGAGTCGTTAAGTAAAATGCGACATCCTGAGATTTTCAAATCACTCACACGAAGGTTATCTCCGATTTTAAGTGGACTCACATCTGCACTTAATGCATCTGGAAGATTCTCAAATAGGCCTTGAACGGGTACGCGACGGAAAAGAATTTCCATACGTCCACCATTAATAACTCCTAGGGCCTTGCCTTCAGCTTTAAGGGGAAGACTAACTCTAACCTCTTTTCCAGCTACAACTTCTAGAAGGTCTATGTGAACAATACGATCTGTAACAGGGTGGAATTGAAGTTCCTGTATGATACATTTCGTAACGTTTCCGTTAATGTCCATATCGATTGCAAACACATCGGGATTAATAACAAGCTTACTCAGCTTGACTTCTCCTACTGTGAAGTGAATCTGTTCTTTGCCGCCGTAAATCACACCGGGAACTTGTCCTGATTTGCGAATTGCTTTTGCAGCTTTTTTTCCTACGTTCTCTCTCAGAGAACCGCTCAATGATGCAGTTTTCATACTGTTTAATTAAATAATAAAATGTGAACTAATACTTTGGTTGTTCATCAGGCATTTTAGCACCTGAGCGAACATGTCATGCACGGGCAAGACTTTTATTTTCCCTTTGGGTACACCATCTTTTAAGGGGATGGTGTCGGTAACGATTAACTCTGTTAATACGCTATCCTCAATTCTTTCATATGCTGGGCCACTTAGTACAGCGTGAGTGCAAATAGCTCTCACTGAAATCGCACCGTGCTCCATCATAAGAGCTGCCGCTTTCGTTAATGTTCCTGCTGTGTCGCACATATCATCCACTATGATAACATCCTTTCCCTTCACCTCACCGAGAACTGTCATCTCAGCCACCTCGTTAGCTACTTTTCTTTGCTTGTAACAAATAGCCATATCTACTCCTAAGTGCTTTGCGTATGTGTTCGCTCTCTTCGTTCCACCTGTATCAGGCGTTGCAATACAAAGATTGCTTACGTCTAAATTGTCTTTAATGTGTTGCAAGAAAAGGCTAGAACCGTACAGGTGATCCACGGGAACTTCGAAGAAGCCTTGGATTTGGTCTGCGTGCAGATCCATTGTAATAACTCTATCTACACCAGCTGCCATCAGCATGTTCGCAACAAGTTTAGCACCAATTGCAACTCTAGGTTTATCTTTTCTGTCTTGCCTAGCGAATCCGTAGTAAGGCATAACAGCTACAATTCTCTTTGCGCTAGCTCTTTTTGCAGCGTCAATAAGGAGTAAAAGCTCGAAAAGGTTGTCTGTAGGAGGGATGGTGGATTGTACGATTACAACCTCTTTACCTCTGACGGTTTCTTCAATACTTACAGTGAACTCACCGTCAGAAAATCTAGTTGTAGTAACAGGTACAAGCTCAGAGCCGTACGCAGTAGCAACCCTCTTGCCGAAGTCAAGAGAAGTGGAACCAGCTAGTATTTTTATCATATCCGACACGTTCTACCCTTTAAGGAGCGCGAAGATACGGCTTATTTAGTACTCGGGCGCTATGAGTTTAAACCCTTTACCGTGCACATTTAATATTTCGATTCTATCGTCTTCCCTTAAATGCTTGCGAAGCTTTGCAATGTAAACATCCATTGAACGGCCATTGAAATAGTTAGCATCTCCCCAGATAGCAGAAAGGGCATGATTGCGCTCCAGTAAACCGTTCTTATGACGGACTAATAAAAACAGTAGTTCGTTCTCTTTAGTTGTTAATCGAGTAGTATTTCCATTGAGGTGGATTTGCTGGAGATTGTAGTCAAACTCGAACACTCCGACAGAAAATTCCGTAACTTCCTCACCCTCTTGAGGCAGCGAAGACGTGCGTCTAAGAATAGCATTAATTCTAACTAGCAATTCTTCCATGCTGAATGGCTTAGTCATGTAATCATCTGCACCGACTTTGAAACCCTCTAATGTATCCTCCTTCATGCTTCTAGCTGAAAGAAAAAGGATGGGGATTTGTTTCGATTCTTTTCTAATTTCTATAGCGACTTCGAAACCGTCTTTACGCGGCATCATTACATCGAGTATGATGAAATCGAAAGTTCCACGAAAAAAGGTCTTGACACCTTCGGCACCGTCTTGGGCCCAAGTTGTAACAAAACCTTTTGCGTTTAAGTAATCAGAAAGTAGTTTTCCGAGGTTAGGGTCGTCTTCACATAGGAGGACTCGTATAGGAGATTTGCTCATTCTTGCGGGGGATCAAACTTCAATTTCAAAATAAAAACACTGTACTCACCTAGTTTGCTATCAACTCGTATGCTTCCTCCATGTCTTTCAACTACAGTTTTCACATAACTCAAACCAAGCCCGAAGCCCTTCACATCGTGAACATTTCCGGTGGGTACGCGATACAACCTTTCAAAGACCTTGCCAAGATGTTCTTCGGGGATTCCCACGCCATTGTCTTTGACTTTTAATAGAAGACCATCTTCTAATTGTTCACTCTTGATTTCTATACGAGGGTTTTCGCCAGAATACTTCAAGGCGTTATCAATCAAATTAAAAATTACATTAGTGAGGTGAATTTTATCGACTTTAATGACGGGATTTGTAGCCCTCAGGTCCACTTCGATTTTACCACCCATCTTCCTCACTTGCATAGCTACGTTTTTCACGACTTCCTTTACGACGTCGTGAGTATTTATGGGTTGTATGTACAGCTTCATAGAGCCTTTCTCCACTAAACTAGCTTGCAGAACCTTATGTACCAGCACTCCAAGTCGTTTATTCTCTGCCTTTATTAACCCTACGTAATAGCTTTGTTGTTCTTCATCTAATACTAGATCTCTATCACTCAAAGCCTCACTTGCCAGGCCTATTGTTGAGATGGGAGTTTTTAATTCATGCGTGAGGTTATTCATCAAATCGCGTCTGATTTTTTCTATTTGTTTCGAATGCCTCACAGACTTAAACACATAAAGAAGGCCTATTAGTATTACAATAATTAAAAACCCAGAGAAAAGGAAAGCACCTATCCCTTGTCTTAAGAGGTAGGAACTGAGACTAGGGAAATAAACTTTTAATTTCAGTGGACCTAAATCCACAGAATACCCCTCGTCAACTAATTCATCCCTATACACTTCGGCATGCTTTTCAAGAAAGGAAGGCTGATGATATTTGTCAAAAGCACCTAACACAAAGTCAGCTTCAATGCCGTTTTTTTCGAAGACTATTTTTAATAATGAGTCAACCTGCATCTCTTCCATTCTTAGAAGGATAGTTCTAGAGGCATCAGCGATAGCATCGTCTGTTACAAGTCCCCCGTTGTTATTGGAGACTTCCGAGTAGGTCATGTCAGCCGATACAAGTATCCAATTCGAAATCTGAATTAGAGAGCGCTCTACACTGTGGTCAAAAATCTCCCTTTTCAGCTCCACGGTATTCCTAAGTCCAGCAACTTGTAAAACGTGCACGCTCACCATCATAATAGCGAGAGCACCCATTAACCAAGATGTTTTGTTCTTCAGCATCATCATCAAAAATACACCTGAACTTACCTCTCATGAAGGAATTTGGTTTCTAGAGTGAAATTTCAACAAGGATTAACATATCGCAACCTACCTTAGCTAATCCACAAAGTAGAATAATGATACCTGCAGAAACCGTCGAATTAATCCACCAAACCGCTGTCATCGAAGATGTCATCGGGGATTACGTCGACCTTAAAAAGCAGGGTGGAAGCTATAGGGGACTCAGTCCTTTCACGAATGAGAAAACTCCGTCCTTCTACGTAGTTCCTAGCAAGGGGATCTTTAAATGTTTCAGCTCGGGAAAGGGAGGGTCTCTTTTGACCTTCCTAATGGAACAGGAAAAAGTGAGTTATCCCGAGGCTCTACGCATACTTGCGCGCAGGTATAATATCGAAATTGTAGAGAAAGAAAGAACGGCTGAGGAGATAGAATCTGAGACTGTAAGAGAGAGTTTGTCGAATATTTCTTCTTGGGCTCAGAAGTGGTTAACCGACCAGCTTCACAATACAGATGAGGGGAAGGCGATAGGTCTTTCCTACTTCAAGAACCGCGGCTTTAGAGAGGAGATTCTAGAGAAATTTAAGGTGGGATACTGCCCTGAAGGTTGGGAAGGGATGACTAAAGCGGCTCTTAAAGCGGGTTACCCTATTGAACGTCTCACGCAATCAGGCCTAAGCAAACAGAACGCGAATAAGGATAAATATTTCGATTTCTTCCACGGAAGAGTGATGTTTCCCATCCGTGATGAAACGGGTAGGGTAATAGGATTCGGAGGTAGAACTCTGAAGACGGAGAAGAAAATAGCGAAGTATTTCAATAGCCCTGAGAGTCCTCTTTACGACAAGTCGAAGGCACTTTATGGCATTCATCTAGCGAAGCCTCACATCAGCAAGGAGGATATGTGTTTTCTGGTCGAGGGATACACGGATGTGATGGCGATGCATCAAAGCGGAGTTGAAAATGTCGTCGCGTCTAGTGGTACGGCTCTTACTCAAGGCCAAATCCGGTTAATCCGCCGTTTTACTAAAAACGTAACAGTCCTTTTCGATGGAGATGCTGCCGGAATGCGCGCCTCCCTTAGAGGAATAGATCTACTCTTAAAGGAGGGAATGTCTGTCAAGGTGGTAACCTTCCCCGACGGAGACGATCCGGATAGCTATTCAAAGAAAGTAAGCTCCACTGAGTTACAGAAATTCGTAAAGGAAGATGCACAGGACTTTCTCGCGTTTAAATCGGACCTTCTTAGTTCTGAAGCGGGCGATGACCCCTTAAAAAGAGCGGCACTTGTACGCAGCATTGTCGAAACTATTGCATGTATTCCAGACTCCATTCAAAGGTCTATCTACATCCAAACCATAGCTGCCAGACTCAAGCTGCCAGAAAAACTACTTCAATCCGAAGTAGCTAAGGATGTAGCGAAAGCTCTCCAAAAGAGAGGTGGTGTTTACACCCAAGCTCCTTCACCTATAGTTCCCCTCCCTATTTATGACGAGGTACCACAAGGTGCTCCGAAAAGACTCAGGACTGAAAGGAATGTGTTAGAAGATAATTTAATGCGGCTTTTACTCGAGCACGGTGAGTCGATGGTTCAGATCGAAACAGTAATTGACACAGAGGAGGCTGTAGAACCAGAATTGATTGACGTGACTTTCGCTGAACTTTTAGTTCACAGAATAGAAACTCATTCTATTTCTATGGAGGATACATCTACCGAATTTATTTTAAATAGGTTTAAAGAAAGTCTCGACGAGGGCAACCTGCCCGCTACTTCAACGTTCTTTCACAACACCACAGAGGATGTTCAGAAGAGGGCCGCTGACATGCTCGTGAACAAGCATAGTTTAAGTGAAAATTGGGAGCATAAACACCAAATTTTTACTATCGATGAGGGTGATGTTCTTGAGAAGGCTCTTTCAGCTGCGACCACGAGGCTGTTAGTGCACGATGTTCAGAGGAATATTGACAGCGTCCTCGAAGCTCTTGAGAACCACGGCATCACAGATGATGAAGTAACTAGACTTATAAGAGAGAAAATGTCACTCGACAGAAAAGTCATAGATCTGAACGAAGCCTTAGGGGTGGTGATTCTCCCTAAGTAATTCAAGCTTTACGGCTTTCTGTTCTAGTTAGCGCGTTTTCTATGTGCCCGTATCGCTCGTAGGTGAAGATTTAAAGTTGACTTACCCCTAAAAGTATTTCGTGCTAGGGTGAAAACAAGGTCGAAAGCTCTCCACGCCCTTACTTCGTCTATCCTTTCCCCCATTCCGAAGCCTATTGCTTCGAATCTGTGCTTGGGATTGTTGTGTGCTTGGATTACTAACTTTAGATGTCTTCCACCGTGTCCTACCGTTCTAGGAGGAATAGCGGTTACTACATCTGCGGACATAAATACAGGCACTTCATTGTTAGGTCCGAATGGTCCTATGCACTCGAACTCTTTGTACATAGTGGAGTTTAAGTCATTTAGATCTATGTCCATATGATAGGCTACGGAGGGTTGAGGGATTTGGCCCTTCACCTGAGAAATAATAGCTTTGTCAAGAGCTTTTTTAAATGCGCTTAAATTCTCACTTTTTAAGGTCAAACCAGCCGCCATAGGATGGCCACCGAACTGCTCGATAAGGTGGCCACACTCCTCAAAAGCCGCGTGTATATCCACTCCAGGGACGCTCCTTGCGGACCCAGTTAAGAGTTCGTTTTCCTCAGAAAGGACTATTGCAGGGCAGTGCTGCTGCTCGAGCAACCTACTGGCCACGATTCCCAATACGCCTCTGTGCCAGCCTTCACCGGCAACCACTGTACAACACCTATCTGCGGGCTGTCCAGCCATTTGGGCTATCGCTTCCTCAGTTAAATCCTCGTCTAGATCGCGCCTGGTTTGGTTCATAGTCTCGAGCTGACTTGCTAGTTCTAACGCCCCAGATTCGTCAGTTTCCATGAGCAGTTTAGCCGCGGTTAAGGCATGACCTACACGGCCTGCAGCATTAATCCTAGGCCCTAGAGTAAAACTCATGTCCCTCACCGTCCGCGGCGCCTGATCGATTCCGGCTACCTGCAGCATCGCCCTAATTCCCGGCCTCATCGAGTCCCTAAGGTTCCTCATACCGTGATAGGCCAGTATACGGTTCTCCCCAGTAATGTCCACAAGGTCAGCCCCTATACTCAAGGCCAGTAAATCGAGATGATCGTACACAGAATCCATAGTCAATCCTATATGTGGCACCAATGCGGATAGCATCTTAAAGGCCACCCCAGCTCCCGAAAGCTCCTTAAAAGGGTATTTACATCCAGGCTGTTTAGGGTTGAGAAGTGCGTAACACTTTGGGATTTTATCACCGGGTAAGTGGTGATCACAAACTATAGTATCTATTCCATGTGAATGAGCGTATTCGAGTGCTTCAAAATCCTTAGTGCCACAATCTAATGTGATGAGGATGGTGCATCCAGATTTACGTGCCCTATCCACTCCATCTTTAGAAACGCCGTATCCTTCCTGGTATCTCATGGGGATGTATGGCACGATTTGGACGTCTAGTGATTCGAGAAAAGATGCCACCATAGCCACCGATGTGGTTCCGTCGACGTCATAATCGCCGTAAACCATCACTCGTTCGCGCCCCATAATGGCTTTATTTAATCTCGTAACGGCTTTATCCATGTTGAGCATGAGCTCTGGATTGTGCAGGTCTTCGAGCTTCGGTTTGAGGAACGTTTCGACCTCCTCTATACTGTTTACGCCACGTTGCACTAAAATGCGTGCAACCAATTCGGACAATCCTGTGTCTTTGCAAAGCGCCTTTACTTCATTAATATTAGGTGTTGGTGAAGGCTTCCAATTAAGATTATCCATTTTTCTTTCTGCAATCGTTATATTTGACCAGCCGAAAATACACACAATGAACACGAGCCACTCTACTTTAAACAAATTTGTAACTGTTTGTTTTGCAGCTACAATGATATTTTTCTCTCAAGGATGTCTAAATGAAGACAATTTAATCGGAGAAAACTGCTACGACGGAATCCTTAATAACGGAGAAGAACTAGTCGATTGTGGTGGTCCTATTTGTGATCCATGTGATCCATGTGAGAATGGAGCTTGGGATCCACTTCTAGGCGAGCAATGGGTAGATTGTGGAGGTGAGTGTGGTCCATGTGACCCTAACTTCAATGGTCAACTCGACCCCGGCGAGCTAGGAATAGATTGCGGATGTGATGGCTGTCCAGCATGTCCAGAGCTTTGTGACGACGGACTACCTAACGGATTTGAAGAGGGAGTAGACTGTGGCGGTCCTAACTGCGACCCATGCCCTACTTGCACAGACGGAGAAATGAACGGAGACGAGATAGGCATAGACTGTGGCGGTTCTAACTGCGACCCTTGCCCTACAACTGGTGATTGCACGAACGGCCTTCAGGACGGAGACGAGCTTTACATCGACTGTGGCGGATCTTCTTGCGCACCTTGTGAAGGTTCGATAACATGGAAAGCAAACGGCCAACTCTTCATGGGAGACGGTTCAACTTCTTCCACTATGAATGGAACTAGTATTGCTATCGCAGGAGTATCTATCACTACAGCCCAAATAGGATTTATCCTAGGCGAGCCTGCAGGAGGATTCACAAACGGAGTTGTGATCCCGATGAGCATGGCTACTTCTCCAGTGACTGCAGGAGTTTATGAAGCGATAGGTAGTGCAGAGTCTTATTCAACAGCTAACGGAGGTAACATGAATATGGAAATTGACTACATAGTTCCTGGAGCTGGAGGATACGTAACTGGGTCGTTCAGCGGGAACATGCAGAGCACTGCAGGAGGAAGTATAACGATCTCTCAGGGCATGTTCGCAATTCCGATTAACTAGGTCAACTGACTAGCTAGAATTAACAAGTATTAGTACACTTTCACCCACATTTTAGTGTGAACAAGCCATACAGTTTTGTGTGGCTTGTTTGTTTTCTGTTCTGAACTTGCGTGGTTATGCAACGTTCTATTTTCCTCTCGGGCGCAGTCCCCATTCTTTTACTCTCAACAGTAATTATTTCTTCTCTTTCTGGATGTGTTACCGCTAAGCAATTCCAGGAACTGCAGGACTCATGCGATTTAATCGATAGAGAGAACACAGAGCTGAGGCTTAACTCTCACGACGTGGAGATTGAAGTGGTGGAGTTGCGCGGTCAGGTGGCTACACTATCTGAGGCGAGAGAATTGCTTGTGGCCGATACAGCTCGTTTGGGCAGGTTCGTGGCTGATGCTGAAGATGAAATTAGTCGCTTGCGCGATTTGAATGATGCGCTTACAGACCAAACCGGAGGCCGACTCGCCACCCTAAACGCAGAAAACCGCGCTCTACTCGAAGACGTTCAACGTATTAGACAGGAACTCCAAACCAGAGAGGACGCTCTACTAGCTCTCGAGGAAGACCTAGCCATAAGGAGCGAAGATCTAGAGGATAGAAGCGCTAGGGTAGAGGAGCTGGAAGATTTACTAGCCTCACGTGAAAGGGCTGCCGAAGCATTACGCAAACGCCTCGAAAGAGCCCTTCTAGGCTTTGAAGGTAATGGTCTGTCCGTAGAACAACGCGACGGAAAAGTTTATGTCAGCCTCGAAGCGAAACTTCTGTTCGGTTCGGGATCAGCGACAGTTGACGAAGGCGGAAAAGCCCTACTTGCAAAACTCGGCTCCGTAATAGCAGAACAGGAAAACCTAGAAATCATCATCGAAGGCCACACTGACTCAGATAATCTCTCGTCAACAACGTTCCCTCACAACAACTGGGAACTATCCGTCCTTAGAGCCACCTCTGTTCTAGAAATCATACGAGCACAACCCGGCGTGGACCCATCCATCTTAACGGCATCTGGCCGAAGCGAGTACCATCCCATCGATCCGTCAGACAAGTCAAAGAACAGACGTATCGAGGTCATCCTAGCTCCACGACTCGACGCCTTGTTCGAGCTGTTAGAAGACTAGTCGAGCTAGAAGCCCAGCGCCTAGCTTATAGCTTTATGCAGATGTTCTGTGGTTCAGTAAAGAACTGAAGAGCTTCGAATCCACCTTCACGTCCTACCCCTGAACTTTTCACTCCACCGAACGGAGTGCGAAGATCCCTTAGTAACCAGCAATTCACCCACACGATACCCGTATCGAGTTTCGCAGCTACGTTATGAGCCTTCTTTAGATCGTTAGTGAAAACCGTAGCTGCTAAGCCGTATTCGGTTGAGTTCGCAATCGAAACAGCTTCTGACTCTCCTTCGAAAGGCTGAATGGTTACCACCGGACCGAATATCTCCTCTTGATTAGTTCTGCAGCCACTCTCAAGGCCTTCAATAATTGTAGGTTCCAAATAGTAACCCCCACTAAGCTCGTCCTTCCCCTCGGGAGATGTCGCCTTCCCTCCGCACAGGACCTTTCCGCCCTCTTCCACGGCAATCTGAATATGGTTGAGGATTTTATCTCTATGGTCTTTCGAGACTACAGCTCCCATCCTTGTAGTGGGGTCTGAAGGATCGCCGACCTTTATGCGACTGGCCTTTGCTACTAATGCATCCCTGAACTGGGAGTATATTGATTTCTCCACGAGGATGCGAGAGCCGCATAAACAGATTTGGCCTTGATTAGAAAAAGAAGATCTCACGGTAGTACTGACTGCCGCGTCGAACTCACAATCATCAAATACGATAGCTGCATTCTTCCCACCCAACTCCAGGCTCAACTTCTTAAACTTCGGCGCCGTCACAGACGCGATATGAGCACCCGTAGCCGTCCCACCGGTAAAACTCACCGCAGCAATCCCCTTATGCCTCACCAGCGAATCTCCCACCTCAGCCCCCAACCCGTGAAGGATATTGAAAACCCCATCTGGAAATCCAGCCTCCTTCACCCACGTACTCAATAAATAAGCCGTCACAGGCGTAATCTCAGAAGGCTTCGCCACCACACAATTCCCAGCCGCTAGAGCCGGCGCCACCTTCCACGTAAACAAATACAACGGCAAATTCCACGGCGAAATACATGCCACCACCCCTAAAGGCTTCCTCAAAGTGTAATTCATCGCCACCCCCTCCATGTGATGCGATTCCGATGCAAAGTGTTGAATCGCAGTAGCATAAAACCTCAGGTTCTTCTCCGATCTAGGAATATCCACAGTCGCGGCTAAAGAAATCGGCTTCCCGTTATCCTTCGACTCCGCCTTCGCCAGCATATCTGCATTTTCCCTCACCAAATCCGCCAACCTCTCTATACATCCAGCCCTGAATTCTATCGAAGCTCCAGCCCAACTTTCAAACGCCACCCCCGCTGCTTCAACAGCCACATCTACATCTTCACCACCACTCCGCGGGATCTTCCCATAAACTTCACCACAGCTAGGATCGGTAATTTCCAACCACTTTCCAGCCCTCGACGGGACCAACTCCCCGTTTATTAGATTTAGTACTTCCATTTAATGCGCAATTTACTTTCTCTTCGCTATCTTTGCACACGCTTTATTGCCCTATGGTGTAATGGCAACACATCTGCTTTTGGTGCAGACGTTTCAGGTTCGAGTCCTGGTGGGGCAACGAGATGACAGATTCAGCAATGACAACGTCATAACAGAACGAAAAAAACCCACAATCGAAGCTCGCTTTAGGTTGTGGGTTTTTTAAGTTCTGTACCTCGCGTAGCGAGAGCTGAATCTGTTCCCTTAGAGTAATAACCAGGTCCACCGAGCCTCGCAAAGCGAGTGAGGTATTTCTGGGTCATAGAGGTGGGAAGTCGAAACACTTCAACAACGATCTCAAGAAAATTTTAGACAAATTGATTCCTAAAAATCAAGGCCAAAAGATCTAAAAGTTTTCTTTCATGAAAACTACCTGGAGCAGAAGGGTGAGGAACTCGAAAAACTTTAATAGTAGTTAATTATCTCAAATTATTAACCCCCATCATAATGCCGCTTTTGAAACTGCATCTGACAACGTTATCCCTAAGAGATCACAGCCACATAAAATGTGATTTACATACTCAGCTTCTGGAGCTAGGCCGTCAGCTACTTTGTCATCACAGGCAATGTAGCAGACTGCGCCTTGCATTCCATTAGAAGTAAGAATTTGCACCTCTTTGCGGAAATAATGGCCTAGAGAAACACCCTCTTTGAGGTCTAGATTGGGGAGGTCGCGAAATGGAAACCGGTACATGATTCCATTTACCACACCCTCATCTGAAGGCATAATGTTAGCGAAAGCTACACCCGGCTTATTGTATGCAATCTTATTAAACGCGAGGTGATATCCCTTTAGTGTGCCTGACATACGTCGGGTGAAATTCATATTGCGTTCTATCATCCGCGCGGGGTTCATGTTTGACCCATATGCAAAGTACCAAACATCGTCGGCTTGTTCACGAACGGATTCAGCATGTTTAAAGTCGCCTGAAAGTACAATCGGTGCCTGCTCTTTTTCATTGAAATAACAGAAGGCTGTGACGGTTTCGGAACCTACTTCAACATCTATCAGTGATCGTGAATACCAACTTGACGCAGGTGAAGATGGATTATAGGATTCTAAATGATCTAGAGAGACTAAAGTGTTAGAAGTTACCTCATATACATCCCCAACAATTGATGAAACTTTTTGGGACTTACTGACAAATGGAATAGAGCGTGAATACATAACATATTGGTCCTTGGTACGGCCAGAACCGATGTGAATTGAGGTAGAAAGGAGGCCACTGTTGGCCTTGTTTTCCCGAAGCGTTCCGTAAACAAATACTAAATGTTTCATGACACTAAATTTATTTCAAGGTAATACAGGTGAAAATGAGTTGGCGCATAAAATAAGCACGGAGTTATCTACGAATATAGAGATGTCCCATTTGGTGGAGCAGAGAGGCGGGAAGTCGAAACATTTTGAGGAGGATTTGA
>CAWVZZ010000055.1:0-12403 GCA_963934745.1 uncultured Flavobacteriales bacterium
CAGACATGACTGATCCTGATTGGGAGCCATTAATGAAAAAAGCAGCCGCTATTGTGACTAATAAGGGTGGAAGGACATGTCATGCAGCTATCATTGCTAGAGAAATGGGTGTGCCTGCTATTGTAGGATGTGGAAATGCTACTGAAGAATTATTAAATGGTCTTGAGGTGACAATTTCATGTGCAGAGGGGGATAAAGGATTTGTGTATTCTGGTGTAATCCCTTCAAAGATTAAAGAAACTGACTTAAGTGATATCCCCAAGGTCGATGTCCCTGTAATGTTAAATGTGGCTTCTCCTGATATGGCTTTTCAATTCAGTCAAATTCCTAACTCTGGAGTGGGGTTAGCTCGAGAAGAGTTTATCATTAATAATTATATACAGGTTCATCCACTCGCGTTAATGAAGCATAGGACACTTGAAGACCCTGAGCTTTCAGCTAAAATTCAAGACCTTATACAAGGATATGAAGATGAAGAAACATTCTTTGTCAAGCGGCTTTCCTATGGAGTGGCGAAAATAGCATCTGCTTTTTATCCTAAAAAAGTAATTGTAAGATTCTCTGATTTTAAATCAAATGAATATTACAACATGCTGGGAGGAAAGTACTTTGAACCCAAAGAAGAAAATCCTATGATAGGCTGGAGAGGCGCTTCTAGGTATTATTCAGAATCGTATAAAGAGGCATTTGGATGGGAGTGCAAGGCAATAAAAAGGGTCCGAGAAAAGATGGGTCTGGATAATGTAACGGTCATGATTCCCTTTTGCAGAACTGTAGAAGAGTTGCATCAGGTTTATGATGTTATGGATGATTACGGTTTAAAGAGAGGTGAGGACGGATTAGAAGTTTTCTTGATGGCTGAACTCCCGTCAAATATTATTTGTGCCGATTTATTCGCTCCGCACATAGATGGGTTTTCAATCGGATCAAACGACTTAACTCAACTTACTTTAGGTTTAGACAGAGATTCGGCACTTGTTGCCCATGTGTACGACGAAAGAAATCCAGCCGTTAAGCGTTCTATCTCAAATCTAATAAAAACTGCCAAAGAATTTAATGTGAAGGTGGGCATCTGTGGACAGGGGCCATCCGACTTTCCTGATTTCGCAAGATTTTTAGCTGATGAAGGTGTCGACTCTATTTCCGTCACACCTGATTCCGTATTAAAAACCTTGAAAGCTCTCGAAAAACAGGTTGTGGCAGAATAATATTATCATTTTTGTGAAGTGCCTTTAATACATTACTTTGTACGCCATGAGTGATAATTATATTTCTAATAAAAAGCCGTTTTTCCCGGTTAGTAAATCCTTAATGACATATTTAAGTATGTACTCGAGGGAAATGCCGATTTCTATTTTGTACTCAGACCTGAGGCACTATCAAGATACAATACCTCTTGAGGACAACACAGGTAAAGCCACGTTATGGGAAACAGCTTTATATCCAGAGACACAAATGCAGGAATTAAATGAGGGTCTTATTGAAATTTACTCCATATTAAAATCCGATGGCGCTACACACATTAATCATCTTTCAGTTGATAGAATAGACTATTGTGAGTTTGGCAATTCAAAACCTTTTAGAGTAAAAATCATTAATCAAATAAATGACAATTACGATTATTTCTATGTTAAAAAAATTGATGCTTCAAGGATTTATGGATTAGAGTTAGAGCATATTCTATCTCCTAATAAAATTAATTATTTCGTTTACAAGGACACAATTATTGAAGAGCATATTGTGGGGATTCCTGGCGACCAGTTTATCGAGGTTAACCTTAAAGAAGAAGGTCACAACGAAGTGAGGTTGGCTAAAGAATTTGTGAAATTCAACGAGCGATGTTTCATCCGACTATTAGGGGACATGAGATCATACAATTTCGTGGTTGATATCACACCTGATTTTGACCAAATTCAATACAGAATCCGCGCAATAGATTTCGATCAACAATCTTTTGAGGGCCGAAAGAATATGTACCTTCCTCAGTTTTATAAAGAAAATAAAGCGTTTGTTGAGCTTGCCGTTAGAAATATGTCACATGAAACTGTTGAGCAGTACAAGGTTGAGGAGAGAGCCTTAATGGCGAAACGACTAAGGTTAGCTGAATATCAAATTAACAAGCTACTAGGGGCTATGGTTCAAGATGAATTATCACTCCCCATACATATAGATGATTTACGTACTGATTTATCTAAACACTATTCCCATAAATCATTTATGGACTGTAAAACGATGGGAGAGATCGTGAAAGAGTGCCTCGATATTATCAGGTAGATCTCATAGCTTCGACGGGAGGCATTTTAGCAGCCGACATTGCAGGTGCAATACCTGCTACTAATCCAGAGACTATGGCGATAGTAAATGCCATAAGGACTCTATCAAGGCCTACGGTAAGATTCATCCCTAGGTCTGCCATATTTATTAAGAGTAATAAAAACTGAAGTGCCAGAAGTGCTAACAAAGCGCCGAAAATACATAGAGCGATGGCTTCAAAGAGGAATTGTATTAGAATGAAATTCGACTTTGCTCCGAGGGCTTTCTGAATTCCTATTATCCGAGTGCGCTCCTGAACAGAGACGAACATGATGTTAGCTATACTGAAACATCCCACAAGGATAGCAAAAATCGCAATAAACCAACCGCCTAATTCCACTTGACTGAAGATGGAAGTGATCATACCGGTAAGCATGTCGATTTGATTTATAGAAAAATCATCAACATCAGAAGGCCTAACCCGCCTCACTGATCTAAACTGCTGAATAATCTCGTCTTTGAGGGCAGCAATTTCTACACCTGCTTTCGCCTTAACCATGATGGTGTTTCCCTCTGAGGAGTTTATGTCGAATAGTCTGGGCCCAAAAGTCGCTGGCACTATCACGAACTCATCAAAGCCACCGGACACCATTGACGCACCTTCCTTGGCGAACACCCCTATAATCTTTAATCTTAACCCTTTCACCTTAAGATGATTCCCTAAAACATCTATTCGTCCGAACAGATTTATGGCAACTTCGTGACCTATCACACAAACAGGCCTAGCAGAAGCGCTTTCCGAATCGTTAAATAAACGACCTCTACCTAAATTTAAACTAATCACATCTGGGTAGTTGTGTGAAACAGCTGCAACGGGGATGTTTGGGAATGAATTATCGCCCGCTTCAGCATCGAACATCCCTTTAATTTGGAAACAAACAGCGTCTGCAAGAGTTAGCCTAGTGGTTAATTCCTTACAATCTTTCAGTGAGGGCTCTCGTCTTTGAACGTATTTCCACCATGGATAATCTTCCCCGAAACTCCATGGCCACTTTGACACAAAGAGTACATCTTCGTCAAGCATGTTAAACGACTCCATAAGGTTATCCTCCATAGAATCCACGACAGCAAAAATTGAACTTATCACGAATATCCCCACCATTACTCCGAGAAGTGATAGGAAAGTTCTGAGTTTATTCAGAATAATAGCGTTCCAAGCAAACGCTAAACTTTCTCTAAATAATCGGAGCCACATCATACCCTCAAAGCTACACCTTATGCTAACTTCGCAACCTCTAATATCATTTCTATTTTACACTCATGTCGGAGCCAAGAAAACTACGTTCAGCACTCATATCTGTATTTAACAAAGACGGACTATCACCTATAGTTGAAGAGCTAAAGCGTTTAGGAGTAACCATTTACTCAACTGGGGGCACTCAGAAAACTATAGAAGAGCTGGGTGGATCGGTCGTTCCTGTTGAAACTATTACAGACTACCCTTCAATTTTAGGGGGTAGAGTTAAGACTCTTCATCCTAAAGTGTTTGGTGGAATTCTTAACCGCAGAGATCACGAAGGAGACAAAGAGCAGATGACTCAATACGACTTACCGTATATCGACCTAGTAGTTGTTGACCTCTACCCTTTTGAAGATACAGTTGCTAGTGGCGCAAACTCTGAGGATATAATCGAGAAAATAGACATTGGTGGTATTGCACTTATTAGAGGGGCTGCTAAGAATTTTATAGACGTGGTGGTAATTCCAAGTATGGATGATTACGGAACTCTTTTGGACATATTGAAAAACAATGATGGTGAGACTTCAATAGAAGAAAGACGAGCTCTTTCTGCTAGGGCATTTCGTACTAGTTCACATTACGACACCATGATTAATACATACATGGAGAGTACTGTAACCGAAGTGAATGCAATTGACACACTAAATATCAGCACTCTTAATTTCAAGTCTCTTCGCTATGGCGAGAATCCTCACCAAGAAGGAAGATTTTTCGGTGATCTTGATGGAATTCTCAAGCAACTCCACGGTAAAGCACTTTCATACAACAACCTTTTAGATGTTGATGCAGCTGTAAGCTTGATGGAAGAGTTTAAAGGTTCCGATCCGACTTTCGTGATTATGAAGCATAATAATGCCTGTGGTTTAGCAACGAGAAAAACATTAGCTGAAGCATATTCTAGAGCATTAGAGGGTGATCCTATAAGCGCGTTTGGAGGAGTTCTAATCGCTAACAGGGAAATAGACCTGGTAACTGCGGAACTAATTCACACATTGTTTTGTGAAGTGGTGATCGCACCATCGTTTGCTAAAGATGCATTGGAACTTTTACAGGGTAAAAAGAATCGCATATTACTTGAAAAGCAAGAAATTAAACTTCCATTAAAAACTGTAAGAACAGCACTGAATGGATTTCTAGTTCAGGACAGAGATATAACGATTGAGTCAGCAGCAGATCTCACCTGTGTGACAGAGGCAGTGTCAGGTGATGATGGAATAGCTGATTTAATTTTCGCAATGAAGCTCGCAAAACACACGAAATCAAATACCATTGTTTTTGCAAAAAATGGGCAATTAATCTCATCTGGCACAGGCCAAACCTCAAGAGTGGACGCGCTTAAGCAAGCCGTTGAAAAAGCTAATGGTTTAGGGCTTTCTCTCGAGGGTTCCGCTATGGCATCTGACGCGTTTTTTCCGTTCCCAGACTGCGTGACTCTTGCCGCAGAAGCGGGTATAAAACACGTTATTCAACCAGGCGGGTCTATTAACGATTCCAAGTCTATAGACGCGTGTAACGAACTTGGATTAGCCATGTACACAACCGGAACTAGACATTTCCGTCACTAGAGTTTCTAACAACGTATTGACATTAAAAGCCAACGTTTTCAACTTTTATCACAACTTATCCACTTCTAGTAAATTAGGTGTTTTCTAGGCGCAATATGCGGCGTAGAAAATGTAAATTTGACTATGGGTCTTTTTAATTTCTTTACGCAGGATATCGCCATTGATTTGGGAACTGCGAACACTATCATTTACTACCAAGACAAAGTTGTAGTCGATCAACCATCAATCGTTGCGCAAGACATAAAAACTGGCAACGTCGTTGCTATCGGAAGACTTGCCCAGCAGATGCAGGGTAAGACACATAAAAATATCGTTACGATAAGACCATTAAGAAATGGCGTTATTGCTGATTTCGTTGCTGCAGAACAAATGATTACTGGCATGATATCCATGATTAATCAGAACAAGAAATCGTGGTTCACTCCATCTCATCGCATGGTAATATGTATTCCTTCTGGAATCACCGATGTAGAGAAAAGAGCTGTCAAGGATAGTGCTGAACATGCTGGAGGAAAGGATGTTTACTTAATTCATGAGCCTATGGCTGCTGCTATCGGAATAGGAATTGATGTGGAGGAGCCTATGGGGAACATGATAGTCGACATCGGTGGTGGGACATCTGAGATTGCTGTAATAGCACTTGGTGGAATTGTGACTGACACAAATATCAGAATCGCTGGTGACGAATTCACGAAGGACATCGTGGACTACATGCGTCGTCAACATAACATGCTTATCGGTGAGAGAACGGCTGAAAATGTAAAAATTAATGTGGGAGCTGCAGTGACTAAACTAGAAAATCCACCAGATGATTATTCTGTGCTTGGCAGGGATTTACTTACTGGACACCCAAGGGAAATAATTGTGACTTATACAGAAATAGCTGGTGCTTTAGACAAGAGTATTAGTAAAGTTGAGGATGCTATTCACACTGCTTTAAACCAAACCCCACCAGAGTTAAGTGCCGATATTTTCAGAACAGGGATTTACCTAGCTGGTGGAGGGGCACTTCTTCGCGGACTTGATGCCCGTATTTCCGCACGAACTAAGCTTCCTGTGCATATTGCAGAAGACCCATTGCACGCTGTTGCACTGGGTACAGCAATAGCGCTGAAGAACATAGATCGATTCCCATTCTTGATGAGAGAATAGTCTCAAAGGCACTGTTGTGAGGAACCTAATTAATCTTCTCGTAAAAAATCACAGGTTGGCGATTTTTGTGCTGCTGGAGATAATTGCTCTTATTTGGCTAGTATCCTCTCACGCAATGCATAAAAACAGAATGGCATCTATGGGCCTAGAGATTTCAGACTCTTGGGTATATGCATTAGGACGATTAGAAAGTTTCAACACTCTAGACTCTACTAACAGTGCACTCAATGATGAACTTTCAAAGTTGAGATCAGAGAACATAATACTTCTTGAAAATGCAGGGATTGATTGCATAGAAGATTTCGAATATGAGAGCCCACATGATGGATGGTATACAATTCCGGCTGAAGTTATTTATTCTACAACTCATAAAAAAAACAATCTCATAGTCGCGAACAAAGGTCTAGTGGATGGAATCAATATCGGAGCCGGAATGCTGGACAAGGGGTTTCTTGCCGGCAGAGTCGTGGAGATTACAAATGACAAAGCCCTAGTCTTTCCTATTACTCATAAAAAACCTAGTTGGAGTGTTAGAATTAATAGTGACGGAACAGAAGGAGTAATGACATGGGATGGTGATGACTTAACTCAGGGCACAGTAAGGGATGTATTTAAAGCCGCTCT
Organism: uncultured Flavobacteriales bacterium; assembly: GCA_963934745.1. Taxonomy (GTDB): domain Bacteria; phylum Bacteroidota; class Bacteroidia; order Flavobacteriales_D; family Sanyastnellaceae; genus UBA974. The sequence goes on from CAWVZZ010000055.1 coordinate 6,895, forward strand.
GATTCTTCCTGGCAATTCTGTTATCACTACGGGCTTTCAAGGTGTGTTTCCTCCTGGGATAGAAATAGGCACTGTACTTAAAGTGGAGTCAAATGACGACGACAATTTCCAAACTGTATATATCGAACTAGGGGCTGATTTCTATAGCATTCGCTATGTTGAGTTCATCCAAAACAGGGACAACTTATCTATTGACTCTTTAATAAATTCAATAGAATGAGACATATTATCAATGCTATCATTCTGCTAAGCTTAGCCGTGATTCTTCAAATTGTGATTTTTAGATTTGCTATTTTTTCCGGCGGTTGGGCTATCATCTTCTTCCACTTATACGGACTGACAATGCTACCAGTAGGCTGGAATAAAACTAGTTATTTATTTATTGGAGCCTTCACTGGTATCGTCCTAGATATTTTTATGCTCACAGGAGGGTTACACATGGCAGCTGGGACTTTTTTGGGCCTAGCATTACCACACATAAGTAGCCTTGTTGCTCCGAGAGAAGGTTTCCACAAAGGGCACATTATAATAGGCTTCAAAGATGGATGGGCACGGTATATAATCTATTCGTTTTTAATCACATTTTTATATTCCTTTTCCATCTTTTTTATTGAAAGTGGACAGCTAGGATTTGCATTGGAATCTTTCGGAAAAGCAATAATGTCAAGTGGATTAACTCTTGTTTTACTTATCCTCACACATGGTCTTATAGGGATTGCAAGTAAGGCCAAACACTCTAAAGTCAGCGCTTACCCTTGGTCATGAGTAGTAACGATCTTAAACGTCGACCCCTGGTTTTCGGTGGTATTATTATCATAATATCAGCCATCTTTATTGTACGATTATTCAGTCTTCAGATCACTAACGAGCATTGGTCAAATTATGCTGGGATGCTAACTGAAGAAAGACAAACTCTAGATCCGATTAGGGGTCAGTTTCTCGATAGGAACGGTGATTTAATAGTTACAAATATTGCGAGTTATGACTTATTGTACACCGCCAGACTAGCAACTGATTTCGATACTCTTGCATTTTCAGAATTGATAAATTGGGACCTCGATGATTTAGTAATAAAATTAGAAAAAGCCACAAATTATTCTAGATACGTCCCGTCAATTATTGTAAAGCAACTCAATCCTAAAGAGTTCGCGCTGATATCTAAAGAACTATGGCGATTCTCGGGTATACACTACAGGACTAGATCCATACGGTCAAATGTCGCTGGGGTAGCCGGACATTTATTAGGCGAATATAGAGAAGCAAGCAGAGATGATTTAAACTCTGACTCCTTCTACAGACTAGGGTCGTATAAGGGCAAATCTGGTCTAGAGTCAAAGTTTGAAACGCAACTGCGTGGACTTCCAGGATCAAGACGGCACATAGTGGATGTTAGAAATAATGTTCAAGAAACACTGTCAAGCTTAGACACTATGCCCAAAACTGGGAAAGACATAACTCTAACGATAGACTTAGCTCTACAGAGATATGCAGAAAAATTACTCAAGGGAAAACGCGGAAGCGTAGTGGCCATTCAACCCCAAACAGGTGAGATTTTAGCAATAGTATCTGCGCCATTCTATAACTCTGATGACCTGACTGGCACTAGAAGGGGTTTGGTCTATGATAGCCTCAATCATCACCCACATAAACCGCTATACAACAGAGCGCTTAGGGGGACTTATAGACCGGGTTCGATTTTTAAGATGGTTCAGGGTCTGATAGGTCTTGATGAAGGAGTGATTACTCAAAGGACTGTCATTAATTGCGATAGATCCATCATCCGTTGTCACGGAGCTCATACCGCCGACAATTTAACGGAGGCCATCACCCACTCTTGTAATCCTTATTTCAGGGAGGTTATGCGACGAGTAGTCCAAAGAGGTAAGGATGAAAATAAACTTAAGGATGCTGCTTTAGGGCTCGTGAGTTGGAGAAATAGGATTCTGGAATTCGGGTTTGGATCTAACTTAGGCGGGCATCTTCCAGGAACTAGAAGAGGATCGATTCCAGACGTGAATTACTACGATGGGGTTTACGGCAAATATCATTGGGGTTACTCGACTATATACTCCATTTCAATAGGTGAAGGTGAGTTATTGACAACACCGCTTCAGATGGCTAACCTCGCTTGTATTTTAGCTAACAGGGGCTTCTATCACGAACCTCATGCTGTAAGAGATATAGGGGGTAAGGGCAAACCAGCCAGTACAGATAGCATCCATTATGTAAATATTAATGCAGATTTATTTGAACCAGTGATTGATGCTATGCAGCTCGTAATAGAAGATCCGTCTGGAACGGCTTGGAGGGCAAGAGTTGAGGGCATTACCATCTGTGGTAAAACTGGCACAGTCCAAAACGTAAACGACCTTGAAGATCACAGTGCTTTCATGGCCTTTGCTCCTAGGGATAATCCTCAGATTGCCATTAGTGTTTATGTTGAGTATGCTGGTGGTGGTGGTGCATGGGCTGCACCTATAGCAGGGCTGCTTATAGATAGTTACCTTACCGATTCGATCTCCAATATTAAGGCTGAGGAAAGAATTCTAAATTGGGAAGAATGATCAGAAATTCTTCTTCAATATTTAAGAATTTTGATTGGCCTTTAGCTATAATCGTTGTCGTACTTATACTATTTGGGTGGGCAAATATCATCAGTGCAAGCGCAAATATTGAGGTCATAGAGCTTATCGATTGGAGTGGTAAGGGGGGTAAACAATTAATGTGGATTTGTATCTGTTCCGTACTCGCTTTCTTAATAATAAACATAGAGGCTGAGTTCTTTATAAGAACGTCAGTTTTACAATACGTAGCCACCTTGCTGCTTCTTGTCGCGGTGTTAATTATAGGAAAGAAAATAGGTGGGGCGAGGTCTTGGTTCGCTCTTGGAAATTTCAGTTTACAGCCAAGTGAATTTGCAAAACCTACAACAGCATTAGTATTAGCTTGGTATCTATCCCAAGACTCAACTAAATGGAAGAGCTTTATATCAAGGGTGGCTTCTATAGTGCTCATCGCTCTTCCAGCTGGACTTATTCTACTTCAACCTGACGCAGGAACTGTCGTTGTTTTTGCTGGATTTGTATTCGTTCTTTATAGAGAAGGACTCTCAGGGAATTTTCTTATAATAGGATTCGCATCCATGATTATAGCTATAGCCACAATAATTATCGGAGTAACTCAATTCAACTATCCATGGATGGGTACCTGGTCCGGAATAGGAATATTCTGGTTAATATGGATAGTGCTTGGTGGTTTGATCTTATTTCTAATACGCGATGCAACCGTTCCTAGAAGGAGAAAAAACATTACTCGCTGGGGAGTTATGGCATTAATAGCAGGATTATTATTTAGTGGCGGTCTTCACATGGGAATGGAAAAGGTCTTGAGGCCTCATCAAAGAGAAAGAATACATGTACTATTCGGAATTGATGTCAGCAATCCAGACGCTGACTACAATATCAGACATGCTAAATCTGCAATAGGAAGCGGAGGGTTTAGTGGGAAAGGATGGATGTGTGGGCCTATGACAGCTTACAGCTTTGTTCCTGAACAAGAAACAGATTTCATCTTCTGTACCGTAGGTGAGGAGTGGGGTTTCATGGGGACATCAACGGTAGTAATACTCTTTATGATTCTACTCCTAAGAGTTCTATATATTGCTGAAAGACAAAGATCTAAATTCACTCGGATATATGCATATGGTGTTGCGAGCATACTCTTCATGCACTTCATAGTCAATATAGGAATGGCACTGGGGTTAGCACCCGTAATAGGAATACCGCTTCCATTTTTCAGTTACGGTGGCTCCTCGCTTATAGGTTTTACTTTCCTAATATGCATACTACTTAGGCTTGATGCGGAGAGGTATAAAATATTGAGATAATCGTTCTAACTTCTATCGATATATCGACCATATAAGACCTTATGTCGAAGAAAATTCTTGATTCATCTTGCTTTGTCAGTTTATTTATTCATATTTGTTTCATGCTATTTCAGTTAAATACATGTTCTTATTGTTGTCACTAGATTTTGGTTATTCTAGAGGCAACTGAATTGTATAGGTGAGTAGTTAAGTAATAGAACCGTATCCATTAAGAGCCACTGATATCAATCAGAGGCTCTTTTTTTTAGGGGTTAAAATATAAATAGCTCAGTAGGGATTTCTCAACCCCAATAAATCGAAAACATAACTGTGAGACGTGGAATCTTTATAATCCTAGAAGAACTTCAGTAGGGTTTTTACCTCCGAAAAGCATGCGTTCAGGGTTTTCAAGTAGATCCTTGACTAGACATAAGAAGCTAACGGATTCCTTTCCGTCAACTATTCTATGATCGTAGCTCAGAGCTACATACATAATAGGTCTAATTTCTACTTTACCATCAATTGCTACAGGACGCTCAATAATATTATGCATGCCTAAAATTGCACTCTGAGGAGGATTGATAATAGGTGTAGAAAGCATTGAACCGAAAACTCCTCCATTCGTAATAGTGAATGTTCCGCCCTGCATCTCGTCTACTGTCAAAACTCCATCTCTAGCTCGAATTGCTAATCTCTTTATCTCCCCTTCTATTTCTGCAAGAGACATAGCTTCAGCATTTCTAACAACCGGAACCATCAGCCCTTTAGGAGAGCTTACAGCTATACAGATATCTACATAATCATGAAAGATCATCTCCTTGCCATCTATCATAGCATTCACACCGGGATACTCTGAAAGAGCTGTAGTGACAGCTTTCGTAAAGAAGCCCATAAAACCTAGACCTACTCCGAATTGATCCTTGAACGTTTCCTTATACTTTTTCCTTAGATCCATAATGGGCTTCATGTCCACTTCGTTAAAAGTGGTCAGCATTGCAGTCTCATTTTTTACGCCGACAAGACGATCAGCCACTTTTCTTCGAAGCATAGACATCCTTTCTCTTCGAGTGTCACGGCTTCCAGTCCAACCTCCTTTAGCAAAGGCAGATGAAGGATCAAATCCTGCAGCCAAAGCAGAAAGAACATCCTGCTTTAACAATCTCCCATCTCTTCCCGACCCCGTAATTGCGCCCGAAGAAATGCCTTTTTCTGCCATTAATTTTCTAGCCGCTGGACTTGGATGCCCTGAAGCATGACTCGTCGAACTCGGTGCAGGCTTAACACTCGGAACAGGTTTAACCTCCACAGGAGCTTTCTCTTCTTTCGCTGGAGAAAGTGTCTCAACAGGTTTTGAAGTAGCCTTTAAACCTTTAGGAGGCTTAGCATCTGTGTCAATAGTGCAACACACATTACCCACCACAACGACATCACCTTCCTCAACCTTGAGCGTTATAATTCCGGACATTTCTGCGGGAAGTTCCAGAGTAGCTTTATCTGAATCCACCTCGGCAATTGCTTGATCTTTCTCAACGTAATCACCATCGCTAACTAACCAAGCTGCAATCTCTACTTCTGATATGCTTTCTCCCGGACTAGGGACTTTCATTTCAAGTATGGGCATAGTTTCTAGTTGTGATTAAAGTC
>CAWVZZ010000056.1:0-12326 GCA_963934745.1 uncultured Flavobacteriales bacterium
CCAACATGCTATTCGGATTCTCGAGCTCCTCATTCATCTTTTCAAGCTCTTTCAATTCATTTTGTATCTCCTCGAACTCGCTATTTATCTCCTCCTGTTCTTTAAGAAGCTCTTCGTCAGTTTTTGACTGGTTTTCAGATTCGGTAGCTAATTCTTCTTGCTTCTCTGCTAAATCATTTAGAGCGTCGAGGGTCTCCTCCATCTTTACTTCCCACTCAAGCTGCTTGAATTGCTCCAGAGCTCTGTCTAGCTCTTTTTCTAAAGCTTCTTGACTGACATCCATTTGGTCCAAATGTTCCTGAATCTCATCTGGATTCATTTCATTCATAAGCTCTCTCATCTTCTCATAAAGCTCCTTAAGATCGTCAGACATTAGCTCATCCATCAGCTTCTGAAGCTCATCCTGCTTCTCCATAATTCGCTCTTCTTGCGGGCTGAACTCATTTAGCCGCTCGTTTTTTACTTCATTATTTTTCTTCAACTCCTCTATAGTCTTCTTCAGCTCTTCCTGTTTTTTCAGAATATCATCTAGCGCTCTTTCGTCTTTCCAGTCCAAATCCCTATCCTCACGCAACCTCTCTTTCAAGGCGTCCATTTCGCGCCTCAACTCATCCGCCTTTTCAACGGCGTCTTTTATAGACGCCTCCACCTCTTCATTAGCCTCGTCTCTTTCCTCGAGCAAATCATCTTCGGTTGGGGCGTGGAACACTCGCTTAGCAGTCTTGGAAGATTTGGCACCATGGATGCCGTCATTATCCCAAACTTCCACCCAATACTCCACCACATCTCCAGCCTGTAGCCCTAAAGGCTCAAGGTCCCACGTGAAATAGTAATCATCTGCTTTGCCTGCTGGCCGTTCTAGCTCGAGATATTCCACCTCTCCTGAGCTCACTACTCTCGATGCAAAAGCAAGTCGAGTAAATCCATAATCATCACTTATCGAGCCGCTGAAATACCGCAGCATCCTCGACTCCTCATCTTCAACCTCTACTACGCGAATGATGGGTCGTCGGTCCTTAATAACAGAGAGAGAATACCTTAATGAATCAACCCTTCCTAAACTCTCATTAGAAGGGATAAAATAGTAGGGTAGGGTATATCGAGCGATCCAATTTGCATTGAAGATATTGCTCACCACATTCTCTGAAACAAGCAAGGAGTCACCTACTCGTACTTGAAAAGAGTTGGAATTTTCTACGCGACAAACCCAGCTTATCACCGACCCTTCCGGTACAATCACATCTCCGTGATTTTCTTGACTAATATCATCTAGCCCAGTATAGGCAGGTGGAGTGGCGCTGACAGTAAACGAGACAACTCCTGGCACCGGCAAGGCGAATATGGTATACATAGGTGAGGACCACCCATTTGCAGTGCATTGAAGATCGACATCTGCTGTTATAGACGAGAAGGTGAACTGAAAAACGTCCCCTCTTAGCCTCTCCATTCGATACCGGTTTTCTCCAAGAACAGCATAAACCGTTGACGGTACGACTTCTCCCTCTAGACGCACGGCAAAAACGAAATTAGCACCCACAGGAGCGGACAGGGGAGTGGATACCAGAACATAGCGGAACGGGGCCTCCTCAACAAAAGCGGTCCTGTGCTGAATAATTCTCGCAGTGGGTTCTGAGATTATTTGCGGCTGAAAAACCAGAACAAATAAAATAACTGCGGCTGGCAGCAAAGCGTATTTGAGGTATCGCAGGTTGGCCCTGAGATCGATAGCGTTCGTAAATGTTACGGGGCTTAGTTCTTCAGTGCGCTTATCGACACTAGCAATTAACAGATCTGAGTTTTCTGAATCTTCTGAACGAATCTGGTTTTGAAGTTGAAGAGTGTTTAGAAGCTTGTCTTTTATTTCGGGAAAGAAATCGCCTACGATTTGGCTTGCCTCCTCATAAGAAATCACATGTCCAAGGCGGAAGATCTTAAATAGCGGAATAAAGACCATTTTCACCAGTACAGAAACAGCCATAATGGCGAAGGAATAGAACAAAAAGGTCCTGCCGAGAACATCAAATCGAGCGAAATACTCTGCGAACGCTACAAGTAGCGCTCCAACCGCAACGATTGTTGTGGTTAGAATAACACCCCTCAACGCCCTGTTTCGGTAGTATTTACGGATGAATCCGTCTAATTTTATTATGAGCTTACTATGCGACATTTCAGACCCTTAAAGGTATGTATCTTGTCCCTCCGACTGTAACAACCTAACAAAGACAACCATGCGCATATATTTTGCCGCAATTTTCAGCTTTCTTTTCGTGATTTTTTCGCTGTCACTTACTGCGAACTCACAAGGCTTAGTTATTAACGAGGTCGACGCTATTCAAGGCGACGGGGTTCAGTTTGTTGAGCTTTTCGGGTTGCCGAACTCGGACCTTGACGGCTATACTCTGGCGTTAGTTAAAGCGAGCTTTTTAGGAGGCGGTCTTTATGAGGCGGAGGTTTACGAATCAATCTCTTTGAGCGGGTTACAGCTGAACGAAAACGGGTTTTTAGCAATCGAGGCTGCCCTAAACACCACTATTGCTGGCGTGGCTTTATACGAAGCGGAGTCAAGTGAGGTTCTAACCGGGCAAGCTCCACCGCTAGACGATATCGTTGACGCAATCGTTTACGGCAACACCTCCCCTGGAAACCCCCAAGCGGCAACCATCCTTCAAGCGCTTGTGCCGTTAGGCACCGGTCTCCTATACGAAGGCACTGAAGGCAACCCGCAGGGGCACTCACTATCTAGATTCCCAGACGGAGGCTCGGCATTCGATCTAAGCGGATATGTACTTCAAGCCCCTACGCAAGGGATATCTAACATCCTTTCTTGTGATGGTGGTTATCTAGAGCTTGCTAACCTGGCATACGATACGCTTTGCACAGACGAAGGGCCTGTAATAACGACCTTTAACCACTTTACAGATGCGCCTTACGCCCTACTCACGCTTGTAATAGTGGACTCAGAAACCGGAGCTATCGTTTCCAGCGCAACGGGCTCGGCAATAAATTTTCAGGGACTCGGAGACGGATTATTTAATGTTATTGCTATCTCTTACGACCTACCTCTTGATGTCGCAACCCTGGAGAGTGGTCTTTTATGGAGTGGAATCACAGGAGAGGGCTGCTTTTCAATAAGCAATTTTCCATATCAAATACTTGCTGAAACTTGTGAGTCTCCTGCCTGTGACGGAGGAACCATGCTCGACGCGAGTGGATCGAATGAAGTTTTGGTGTGTTTAACAGAAGAGGAGACCTTCGTCCCGTTTGGATATTTCAGCGAGGCTATTGAGGATGACTTTTTATTTGCAATATGTTCGGAACAGGACCTAATCCTTGCCACGACGACTCAACCATTTTATGACTTCACCACCCTAGGAGCCGAGGTTTATCACGTTTGGGGAATAAGCACGCAGGGAGAGGTTGACCTATCGACTGTACAGCCTGGAGAGTCCGTATTCGGTGCCACGGCAATGGAATGCGATAGCGTTGGAGCCTCATCTCTTCAAGTCACCATACTTCAGTGCGGTGATGCTGGCTTATGTGACGATTTGATAATTTCAGAATACATAGAAGGGGATAGCCATAACAAGGCTATAGAAATTCACAACCCGTCACCACTCACAATAGACCTCACGGCATACACTGTTGAGGTATACAATAATGGGGCGACAGAGCCAACACAGGCTCTAGACCTAGAAGGACAACTGTTGCCAGGAGGAGTCTTTGTTATAGGAAACAGCCAGTCGGACCCCTATATGCAGAGCTTGGCCACGGTCTTCAGCCAAGTAACTTGGTATAACGGAAATGATGCCATAGTTCTGAGGAAAGATGGAGTGGCGATAGACATAATGGGCGCGATAGGAGTGGACACGGGCGACCCGTGGACGGTTACCTCAGGTGGTGCGATGGCAGAATTCACTCTCGTAAGAAAACCCAACGTAGGTCACGGAACCACGGACTGGAACGAGGGTATGACCCAGTGGGACAGTTACCCGCAGGATACTTTTGACTTTCTGGGCGAGCATAGCGCAACATGCGGCGGGCTCGGCACGATGCAGGTCGGCTTTGATGCACCGGAATTATATGTTAGCGAAGGTGGCGGGATAACCGTAAGCATGTCTCCACTGTACCCACTTGAAGATGCGGTTTTGAAGGTTAGTATCGCAGGAGGAGATGCTGTTGTGGGCATAGATTATCCGGATGTTTTCCCTCTGGAATTTAATTTTGATATGGGGCTTTTAAATGCCCAAACCTTTACTTTCACAGCCATTGACGACGAAGAACCGGAACTCCAAGAGGATGTTTTGTTAGCTCTGAGCGTGGTTTCGGGAGGGGTGGAGTTAGGTATAGACACACTGACGATTCACATTTTGCCATCGGATTTGGACTATCCAGTCTATGAAATCAACCAAGTCAGAGGTACAGACCCGCAAGGCCTTTTAGACAGCATAGGCACAGCGTGTGAGCTTAGAGGAATAGTTCATGGCTGGAATGATTACCCCACGGGTCTTCAGTTTACGCTTATAGATCCTACGCATGGAATAAATGTATTCAGCCCTGTAAATGATTTTGGATATTTAGTAGAGGAAGGAGATAGCATCAGAGTTCGAGGTGTAATCGACCAGTATCTAGGGCTAGCACAAATTAGAATAGACACCCTAATATTTGAGGGCAGTGACTTCGAAGCCGAGACACCACAGCTTGTCTTTGAGATGAGCGAAGAAACAGAGTCCCGTATGATTACCCTTAAATGCACTCAACTTGTAGATCCCGATGAGTGGACGAATATGACGCCAGGGTTTGATGTGAGACTAACGTTCGGCACACAGGAGTTAACAATGAGGGTTGATGCGAATACTGATTTGTTCGGCGAGCCTGCTCCAGTGGGCGTCTTCGGAGTGAGCGGAATAGGTGGTCAGAGAGACTACTCCGAGCCATTAGTAGATAGCTATACCATCACACCGCGTGGTCAATTCGACCTTACCCCAGCTGTAAACGCAGACTTTATAGTGGTATCACCATGGGATGGGTCCTCAGGTGAGGTAGAGATATTCAACCTCAGTACTGGAGCAAGCTCATACCTGTGGAACATGGGCGACGGAGAGACATACACAGACGATCTTCCGGCTCACAATTACTCAGAAGCAGGAACGTTTACCATTACAGTAACCGCCTTCAGTTTAGACGGTAATTGTAGCGACCAGAGTTCATCTGAAATTGAATCTAACTGGGTCGGAATAGAAGAACTAGACGCCTTTAATACTATTGTTTTTCCTAACCCGACTAATGGACTTGTGACGCTAAAAGCAGACTATTTGGTTAGATCGTGGAGTCTTATTGATGTCCGCGGAAAGATTGTTTTGGAAGATCTAAACGCCCTCTCAAAATCATTTACAATAGACCTCTCTTCTCAAGCTAAAGGACTGTATACTGTCCAGTTTACGGGCGAAGCCGGTGAGGGGTCTGGGACGATTCGCGTGCTTGTGCAGTAAGCTGCTATGGAATTTCTTAGTGCTATATCAGAAAGAAATCAGAGGCAATTGTGTCCCCAATAAGCCATGCTTTTTCGGAAATTCTATATCTCTCCGCATTGGGGCCACCCACCTTTATTATCGAGCCTGCAGCTAGCCATTTGTCCCACGAATTGCTATTTCCGGACAAATGATCGAAGCCGAGGCGATTAAAATCTACACCCTCTGCAGTTCGTAGACTTGTCATTAGCATCTCATTGCTTCTGTCTTTCAATGTGAGGCTTTCTGCTTTATCAGGGAGGCTCCCAGACAACACGGACGAGATGTATATCGGATTGTTAGAGACAACGGAATACCGACTCATACCCTTGAATCCATGAGCGCCGGCACCCAAACCTAAGTATGGCCTGCCAGACCAGTAAGAGGAGTTGTGTACAGCCCTTGATTTCTTACCGCGGGACCAATTAGACACCTCATAATGCTCGAACCCCGCATCGGAAGCTGCTTTACAGATATGGTTGTAATTCGACTCCACAAGTGCTTCAGGGGCCTCCTTTTCTAACCCCTTTGCGATCCTTCTGCCTAAAACGGTTCTTGATTCGATTGTTAATGAATAACAGCTTATGTGATCTATGGGAAGATTTAAGGCGACCTCAACGGTTCGTTTCCACTCGTCGTGATTGCTCTGAGGCAGACCGTATATCAGGTCAATAGAGATCCTCGTAAATCCTACTTTATGAGCTAGTTCTACTGCTTTTTTTGCCTGCTCTGCGGAGTGCTTTCTGTTCATCCACTCTAGCTGTGAGTTGTGGAAGGATTGAACACCTATACTCAGGCGATTGAACCCTAATCTTAGCCACCCCTTCAGCGCTCCTTCCGTTACATCCTCAGGGTTTACCTCTATGGTCGCTTCGGACCAAGGCTCAGGGCAGCTAAAAGAATTTTGAAGGGCGGAAAGAATTTTTGAGGTTTGGTCTACAGAAAGAACAGAAGGAGTGCCACCACCTAAATACAGCGTGGTGAACTCCTCATCAGCCCAAACACCACTCTTCGCACGCAACGAAATTTCACTCACAACGGCCTCCACGTAATCGTCTACACGCTTAAGGGACGTTGAGAAATGAAAGTCACAGTAGTGACAAGCCGTTCGACAAAACGGAACGTGAAGGTAGATGCCCGACATCTTCGCAAGGTCGGGGAAAGGTGCTTAACTTTGTGGTATGGCAATAGAAATTCGTTGGGACGATAAGGTTGTAGAAGTGGGTGCCGTAGAGGGTAGTGCGAGCTCGCAGCAGTGGGTTTGGACAAAGCTCTCTTCGGGTAGATTCCGGGTTTCTGTGGGTGGGAAAAACCACACTGTTACTGCCGTCGAAGGTCCCGATGCCTCAGGGAACATGGTAGTGAGGGTGGACGGAGTAGAAAGAAAGCTGCAGATATTAGACGAAAGAGCCTTGCTTTTAGACAGAATGGGTATGTCCCGAGGCGACGCTAAGGCAGACCTAGAGCTGTGTGCGCCTATGCCGGGAAAGGTCTTGAGCGTGCTAGTTACGCCAGGTCAGAAGGTAGAAGTAGGGGACTCGTTACTTATCCTCGAGGCAATGAAAATGGAGAACGCAATAAAATCATCTGTTTCGGCCGTTGTAGAGGAGGTTTTAGCTAATGCCGGCTCGGCTGTGGAAAAGGGTGAGTTGTTGGTGAAATTCGCCGAATAGAAGGCCTTAACTTTCGAATATGTTAATCGCGGAAAAATCTATGTTTTTAAGATCTATATTTTTGTTGAGCGCTCTTTTATTTTCGCTTTTTTTAACTGCCCAAACCTGCGACAACCCCATCTCGCTTTGTGGCGGGGACACTGAAACACTTTCAGAATTTACGTTTACGGATTTGAGCGGCATTGACCCGTGCCTTACAGGCAATGATATGCTCGCTGTAGCCCGCTTTCATACGACTTACATTAACACTACTTCTGGAGTTACAGTGTCCATATCCGGACTAGAATGCATGGGCGGCGCGGTTAAAGTGATGGTAGTACAACCTAACCCTCTTGACTACTGCGACACCTCTCAATACTCAGTTGCTTCGAGCTGCCAGCCAGTGTCTGGCGACACAACTTTTGAAACAGACGATCTTTACGTGAACACGGACTACCTGATTTTGGTTTCTTACCAAACAGGAATAGTTGCCGTTGAATGTTCTTTGGAGATCAGTGTGAGCGGAGAGCCACTTTCAATAATAGCGTGTTGCCCACAGCAGATTGACTTTTTAGAGTCAGCAGATTTAGACGTTATGGGTGGAGATGGTGGAATAGGATATGTTTGGTCGCCTACGCAGTTTGTCGACAACCCAGCGTCATGGTCCGTTACAGCAACACCCCCCGCAACAACGGTCTTTCAAGTAACGGGATTTGTAGAAAACTGTCAGTATTCAGATGACGTGCTTATCGTTGTTGGAACGGAAATCGATGTGCCCGACGCGTTTTCTCCTAACGATGACGAGATAAATGATCTCTGGAAAATTACAGGGCTTTCCTCTTACTCTCGTTCGAGGTTGACCATTTATGACAGGTGGGGCCAACAGGTATTCAGAAGCATCGCCTATCCACTTCCGTGGAACGGCGAGTCTAATGGAACTCAAGTTCCCGTGGGCACCTACTATTATGTGATAGAACTAAATGAACCGGGTGTAGATTTAGAACCCATAACAGGCAATGTGGCCGTAATAAGATGAGACACTTATTTTCCATAATAGTTTTAGCGGGGATCTTTAGCTCAAGTGCCTTAGCGCAACAAATTCCACTAAGGTCGAATTATCTAATGTCAACTTTTCAAGACCACCCCGCTGCAGCAGGCAACGTAGACTGTCTTGACCTAAGGTTTGGAGTCAGAAACCAATGGGTTGGATTTGAGGGCGCACCGACTAACTCTTATGCAACCTTAACGGGCAGGCTTTCAGAGGGGCCGCGATCTGTTTCTGGAGTAGGAGGGAGGATAGAAACAGACCAGGCCGGCCCATGGGGCACGACCTCGCTTAGTCTGGCATATTCTCATAAGCTTAAGATGAATAACGGCGCTTGGTTAAGCGCAGGACTTGCTCTCGGAGTATCGCAATTCAGACTTAATATCGGGAATTTAGATTTTCCGGATTTTGAAACGGCATTAGATCCTGCCGTAACAGGTTCATCACAGTTTATTTACCCAACAGTGGACGCGGGATTGTGGTATCAAGATAAAACAACATTCGGCGGGATATCGCTAATAAACGCAACAGCTGCAACCCTAAACACCATAACTCTCGGGTCGGAGACCTCTCGACATGTAGTCATAACGGCTGGGACGTCATTAGAATTAGACGGAAGATTTTTATTTCGACCATCTACCCAAATGAGAATCACAAAGGGCTTACCACCATCATTTGAAATAAACGGCGCCGTTGTTTATGACAACTTACTTGCTATAGGTATTGGATATAGAAGCCAAAGTGCCCTAGTGGGTTCATTTCAAATCTCATTGCTTGACTATTTAAAAGTGGGTTATTCTTATGATTTTGGGATATCAGAACTTAGAGCCGCTTCTGTAAGCTCCCATGAGATTACCATAGCTATTAGCGCGTGTAATGTATCAGCCCCCCGAGGTCAACACTGTTCAGCTTACGATTAAATAAATTTTGCAAAGTCTGATCCATAAACAACGATGGAAGCGGTTGCTATTAGCTGCTGCTGTAGTTATTGTAGGGGTTACTTTTTGGTTTGCAAGCGACCTGACTAGAAGGGTGCGAAATGAGGAGCACGAGAAGGTTAGGATTTGGTCTGAAGCAATAGAACAACGCTCACAACTCGTTGCGTATACCCAGAAGCTTTTCAGGCAACTCGAAGCCGACGAAAGACAAAAAGCCGACAGGCTAGCCAGCGCATACAGGATTATCAACGACCCGCCTGCAGGTATGGACTTGACTTTTGTAACAGAGGTTTTATGGTCTAATAAAACCGTTCCTGTATTAATTTATGACGACACAGGAAGAAAGATTTACGACATTAACCTCGAGTCTAAACGCACAGCGAACAGGGATTTAACGCCAGCGGAATACGATAAAATCCGAGACAAAATGTCTGCACGCTTCGAACCTATTCGACTCGATGAAGTGGGCCACACGATTTATTACGATGAGAGCGTGAGGCTTAGGGACCTTAAGAACGCGATGTCCGAGCTTATCTCCTCCTTCGTCTCCGAGACAGTGCTCAATAGCGCCTCTGTTCCCGTAATTATGACCGACTCATCTCGCTCAATAGCACTTGAGGCAAGGGGGATTGACACAACGATAATTTCTGATCCTGTTAAGTTAAAAGCTCGACTTGAGGCCATGGCGAATCAGGCCGAACCCATAGAGATTAAGCTACCAGGAGAGGGTGTTAGATATATTTATTTTGAGGATAGCTATGTGTTAGCCCAAATGCAGTACTACCCTTTAATTCAGCTTATTTTAATTGCGGTTTTCCTTTTAACAGCTTATCTGGTTTTCAGTAGCTCTAGAAGGGCAGAACAGAATAGGGTTTGGGTAGGAATGGCTAAAGAAACAGCGCATCAATTAGGCACCCCATTGAGCTCATTAATGGCTTGGGTCGAGCTTTTAGACGCTCAGGACGTAGACAAGTCTATGCTCGTTGAGATGAAAAAGGACGTGAAAAGGCTGCATACAGTTACAGACAGGTTCAGTAAGATAGGATCGCAACCAGAACTTACGTCAGCAGACATAGGCCTTGCTCTTCACAATACGCTTGGATATATGCGCCCTAGAATAAGCAAACAGGTAGTCCTTTCGCTAGAAGGGGCAAACGGAGACGAGCCTATTAACGCACGATTTAACGCATCGCTTTTCAGCTGGGTATTAGAAAATCTACTGAGAAACTCGGTTGACGCGATGGAGGGAAAGGGCACCATAAAACTCAGCCTTTCTAAAAACTCAGGTAAGATCCAGATAGACATAGAAGATTCAGGAAAAGGGATTTCAAGAGAGATTGTTAAAAACGTGTTTTCACCTGGCTTTACCACGAAGAAAAGAGGATGGGGTCTGGGGCTTTCACTTACAAAACGAATCATCGAGGATTATCACGGAGGAAAAATCTCGCTGTTGAGAACAGAGCCAGGTGTAGGCACAACTTTTAGAATTATTCTATCTGCAGGATGAACACGACGAGGGCAGAAAAAATAGCCGTGTTGGGCACGGGAAGATCCGGAACTAATTTCTTTGCGGCAGTTTTAGCAGAGTTAGGTCGCGATGTTCAGCACGAAAAAATGGGAGCAGACGGCATTGCTTCTTGGTGCTTAGTTGCAGATGTGGACAAAGCCGTCTATGGACCGGGAGGAGCAATTTTGGACTCCAACTTCGTAGTAGGGCACCAGATAAGACACCCCTTAAAGGCCATAGGCTCTCTCACGACTTTCAACAGATCTAGCTGGAAGTATATTTCAGAAAACTCACCACCTCTTCCTCGAAACATCACTCACAGAGCCATGAAACATTGGCTGGATTGGAATATTAGAGCCGCAGAAATATCCTCATTTACTTGGCAACTCGAAACCCTTGAAGACGCTCCACCAGAAATTCTTAATCGTCTCGGATGGAATGTTTCTGATGATGAATGGAAACAGGCTTACAATCGCGCACGCCACGGTGCTAACACTGGTGCAGCTCGCGCCTCAACTTCTCTTTTTAACCCTAAAGTGGGCCCCATAACACAATGGCGACGATTCAAGTACAATAACCGTAAACACCCTCTTTCATGGAGTGAGTTAGAGAAAATAGACTCAGGATTAGCAACAGAAATCAGAGACTTCTCATTCGCCATGGGCTATAATTTTTCTTCAAGTGAAGGTTAGTCTACTCAGAAAAATACTTCCCGATTCAATTAGGGTTCCACTGGCTATTTGGCTTAGAAAAAGAGGCATCACGACGGCGATTAAATCGGCACTCCATCTATCCGAAATGAGACGTCTTTCTGCTGACAATCGGAACCTTAAACCCGTCCTTTCTGAAGCTAAAGTCCTAATTATTTGCGCTCACTTCAATCACCTTAAGTGGCTCCCCGGCTGTATAGATAGTGTTCTAGCCCAAAACCACCAAGCCTGGCAACTACTCATCGTTGACGACTGCTCCACAGACTCATCAGCCGACACCATATTGCGCGAACAAGCTAATTGCGACCCTCGAATTAAAGCCATCACCCTATCCGAAAACTCAGGCGCCTACATAGCCAGAAACACGGGCATCGAAGCAGCTGATCTCGACTGGACGCACGTGACCTTCATCGACCCTGACGACGTTGCCACTCCGGAATGGCTCGAACACTCGTTGATGATACTCAAGGGCAGACAAGGCACGGTCAGGCCCTCGTTAGAGCGCTGGACGCCAGACTTTTCAAAAATGAAGTCCATCTATTTCGGACATTGTCAGAGCATGCACACCCGCTTTGCTTGGGAGAGAGCTGGTGGATTCCTACCCATTCGCAGATCGGCCGATGCAGAACTTACAGCTAGATTAGGACATCTTGCAAAAGACGGCAAGACAACCGTTTACAAAAGCTGGCTCACAGCTCAACGCATGAGACTAGTCCCTGGCTCAGCCTCCACCCAGGACCTCGTTGCCAGAAAAGTCTGGCTAGAGCAAAGAGACGACGAGCTTTCAACGCTCGCTCATTCCGACTTAAAAATAGTACCGAAAACTACACAGTGGAAAGATTGCTCTGATTACTAGAACTAAGCCTTCAATAACGTATTTTTGTGGCCCTCATTCGCCCGAATGGCGGAACCGGTAGACGCGCACGACTCAAACTCGTGTTCCGCAAGGAGTGTGGGTTCGATTCCC
>CAWVZZ010000057.1:0-12112 GCA_963934745.1 uncultured Flavobacteriales bacterium
TTTAGGAACTGCCTTTGCTTTAGGAACTGCCTTTGCTTTAGGAACTGCCTTTGCTGTTTCTACAGGAGCTTCTAAAGGTAATTCTACAGCAGCTACTTTAGGCGTTTCTTTAGGTGCTTCTGAAGGTTTGTTTACTGGGTTGTCAGCCGGTCTGTCCGATTCTTCTACCCTATATGGTCTGACTGGCGTGTCTGAATTGTATGGTCTATCTGGCCTGACTGTATGGTCTGAATCGGGTTTACGGCTGACTCGTTTCGTTAAGACTCTTGAACCTCTATCGGCAGAACCGAATTTTACCTGAGATGATCTTCTCGCTTTTGGGTCTGGTGAATCACCGCCCTTCATGAAGTTTAGAAAATCTCTAGGCACTCTCGTCTTTATCATAATCTCCTCACCCTTGGGCCCTTCAACTTCAAGCGCGAACATGTGCACGCCTTCCCTTTTTAACGGGTCTGGCGCTAATTTACCCTTCCCCAAGATTATACACCCCTCTCGTCTTAATGATGGCATAATAAGGTGGATTGCTTCGATTGGAGCATCGACCTTCAGTAGGGTGTTCATTTGAGTAGCCCTCATAGTTCTATATTGAACCATTACCGTCTCTCCATCTTCTTCTCTGCACTTCAACTCATCGTCAGGAGGCAGGTGGCCTTCAACTAAAATGTAGATACCTTGTCTGAAATTATTAAATTCCTCTTGTAAGTGTTTACGCCAAACCAGATTCTTAGCTATTAAACATATACCACTAACATCCTTTTCAAGCTTGTTTACAAAATGTAAATCCGTGTTGTTTCTACTTTGGAATTCTAACCACGTTTTCATTCTAGAGTAGCTAGTACTCATTTGTGGTTTTGGGGAAGCAGTAACCCAACCGGATGGCTTTACATATGCTAAGAAGTTATCGTCTTCATAAACCACATCAAATGGAGATTTAGAAGACCCCTTTGCAGGCCGATGATTAGGTGTAAATCCACCCTCAACAGGGCGTGAATTACGCACTGTTCTACGACCTCTGTCGTGAGCAACCCTAGCGCCGTCTGAAACTTCTGCTGATGGTATTCTAATTACTACACCATCAACTTTTACTGCGCCATTCTTTATGGCTTTCCTAGCTTTAGTACGCGTTGCGTATCCTCCCTGACGGGTTAATACTTCGACCAATGTACCAGGGTGTCTGACCTCGAAAACTTCCATGCCGCGAAGGTACTAACTAACCTTCGCTAGTCAACCACTTATCCGCTTGAAGAGGACATTGTGTGAAAAACGTTCTGCACATCTTCATTACCCTCTAATTTCTCAATAAGCTTTTCTACTTCGAGGGTTTGGGATTCGTTTAATTCAGAAGTAGTTGTGGGTACTCTATCAAATCCCGACTCTTGAATTTCTAGCCCCATACTCTCGAGTTGCCTTTGTATAGCTCCGAATGCACCGAAGGGTGCAGTTATTACGATAACGTCATCGTCGACTTCTATTTCTTCTGCGCCGTGGTCGATGAGTTCTAACTCCAACTCTTCAGGGTCTTGACCCTCACCGACAATATTGAAGAAACAAACTCGGTTAAAGAGAAACTCAACATTCCCAGTAGTGCCTAAGTTGCCTAGATTATGTGAGAAATCACTTCTTATACTAGCAACAGTTCTGTTGTTATTATCTGTAGCTGTCTCAATGAACATTGCTATACCATGCGGTCCATATCCCTCAAATGTTACTTCCTTATAATTAGAAGTGTCTTTATCGGTTGCTTTCTTAATTGCTCGTTCGATATTATCCTTTGGCATATTAGCAGACTTACAATTCTGCAGAACAGCTCTTAATGTAGAGTTAGTTTCAGGGTCGGCATTACCACCGTCTTTAATGGCGATTATAATATCTTTATTTAGTCTTGAAAAGATTTTAGACATCGCTGCCCATCTCTTCATTTTCCTTTCTTTTCTAAATTCGAACGCTCTTCCCATAATTTCCCCTTGTAATGTCTTATTTAATAATCTGAGTAGCGAATATCGTGATTATTCCTCACACGACACACCATATTCAGTAAGGATAATCAACAAGTCCCCTACCTCTGTTGCTCCGTTTTGGTTTACATCTGAAGGACAAGGAATATAACCAATGCAGTTTCCTGTTAATATGTCCCAAACCGTACCATCACCGCATAAGCAACTCATATCACATGAACCATCATCCTCAGTAGCATCCTCGTTATAATTGCATGCTTTCATATACATACACCCTAAAGTGCTAGTAGGGTCTTGTGGGTTTCCGGAAGAACCCTCTACTAATATTATGGACTGATCTACATCAAAAGGCCCAAACGTTTCAGTTACGCCACCCATCCATGTCACTGATATAGTTTCGATCTCCGTTGCTATCCCTAATCCGAAGTGTTGCCAGTAGGAGTTTTGGCCCAAATAATTCTCTCCAGCAAAGACAACTTTCATGTTTTCTAAAAGGCCAGAGGTTTGGATATCGCATGTTAATTTAATCTCACAACCAACTCCATTGATGTTAGTTGTGGTTCCTTGTAAAAGGACTTTAGCCCAGTGATTATCATTTGGGACACCTTTGAGCATAAGTGCTTTATTACCCACTTTATGAGATATCAGGTCGGGAAAACCATCTTGGTTAAAGTCCCCTTGAGCAACAGCAAAAGAATGAATCTCGGTTTGAGGCATTGTAGTACCTGAATTTATAAATGGGAACATCCCGTCGTAAGTAAACAAGATGTCTAATGATTCGGGATAATCATCTAGCACAGCTGGATAGTCAGTATAAACAGTGAAACCGGTTGTAACATATAAATCATCCCAGCCATTATTATCGTAGTCAATCCAGTTTGCAGCCCAACATAGGTTATTTACGGAAGTCATGCTACTATTAGTAACGTCGTAAAATTCCCCGTACTCATCGAGACTGTTAAGCAGAAGCACGTTACCCTGCATCCCATTCGTGACATACAGGTCCATATCACCATCCCTGTCGAAGTCAGAAAATGTACTACTCATTGCGTAAATACTTAAATCGACACCCATATCTTCAGCCATGTCGACAAATGTACCGTCACCATTATTGATGTAGAAAGCATTAGGCATGTCAAGCCTATCATTTATGACATGTAAGTCCATCCACCCATCGTTATTAATATCTATCCATGACGACTGAAAGCTCTGTTGAAGACCGTTACCCACACCAGCTATTATTGTTGTCTCAGAGAAAGTTCCATCACCGTTATTTCTATACAGTTCATTTTCCACATCGTCTATCCAAGTGTGATAGTTACATATGTAAAAGTCTAAAAACCCATCATTGTCATAATCAGCAAAAGACATACCGTAACTTCTACTTTCTATTGACTGACTGATGCCACAAGTTGAGCTAATATCTATGAAAACGCTATTATCATTACGCCAAACCCTATTTGATGCAAGGCGATTTGTGACAAATAGGTCCTGATCGCCGTCATTATCAAAATCAGCCCATATTATTCCCTTAGACTCCGCACCTTGATTATCAATCCCTAAATCAACTACCACCAGTGTACTTCCATCTCCTTGGAAGAACTTTAGTTCTCCTGCGTGATGTCCGAAAGACAAATCATCATAACCATCAGAATTAAAATCCACAAAGCTCACCCCTGTGCCTAAAAAGCCTCCGGTATGATCTGTTATTAATCCTAGGTCAGAACTGACGTCAATTAACTGCCCATTCGAGCTAATACTAAATCCCGTAATGAAGAACATAAAAATAGGGGTCAATAATCTGACCCTAATGTAGAAAGTGGATTGAATAGGCTGCATTCGAATCACATTACAATATACGAATAAACTAGCAATACATATGATTCACCTTGAATTTTGGTCAACTTACATGAAATTGAGTATCTTTTCACTGTCTAATGATTAACTATATTATGATCAAATTGTATTCACGATCTCTAGCTACCCTTCTATTCTCTCTTATTTCCCTAGCTTCACTAAGCCAGTGCGAAACCTGCGAACCTGACTACTCATGCACGTCAAGTGATGGTTTCCCGGTAATATGTCCTGACAACCTGCCAGATGCAACAACTGGAGAGTTTTACGAAACTTCAGCTACTTTTAACATGCCTGCATCTGTAACGGATCCAGGTTCAGGCATACAAGCCACACTAGAGTCCGTGACAATCACAAGTGTTTCAGGATTACCATATGGCATTGAAGTAACATCAAATAATGCCAATTGGACATATTACCCATCAGATGGCGAAGAGTATGGATGTGTGAATATCTGCGGCACTCCACTTATTGCAGGAGAATACTATATCTCAATAAGCGTTAGCGTGATTGCCATGGCTTTTGGGTTTGAACAAACCATCAACGAGAGCTTTTCTATTCCCTTCACTGTCATAGAAGGCGAAGGTGGTGGAAACGCTAGTTTCAGCACATCAGTAACATCTGGATGTGCACCGCTGGATGTTCAGATAACGAACTCAATTACTGGCCCCGGAACTTCATACGCATGGGATCTCATCGGTTTTGGCTCTGGAACAGCACTCACCATGAATCTTCTTACGGACAGCTATGGCCTAGAAACCACTTGGACTGTTACAGATGAAAGCGGAAGTCTAGTTATGACAGGAGGACCTTATGATGGGGCACAAACAAATTACTCCGAATCACTTTGTGTGGGTAATGGGTGCTACACCTTAAATGTTTTTGATAGCTATGGAGATGGCATGCAGTATGGGGGGGTTATAGGTAGCTACTCACTAATAGATAGCGACGGTAATATTCTAGCACAAATAGTTGATGGCGGAGATTTCGGAGGCCAAGCAACTCACAGCTTCTGCATATCATCGGACACTCCTAGTGTATGCAACCCCACATCTGCTAACCCTTTAATTACTTTTACTGAGCCTGGAGAGTATACTGTGTCTTTAGTCACTACCGTTATGGAGCTCACACTAACAGGTTTAAACATCACTACCCTAAGTGGTGGCTGGAGTGGCGATGTAGAGGAATTTTTCGGAGGTGCTCCAGACCCGTACTTCGTGCTAACGGGTGGTGAGATAGATTACGTGTCTAACTGGGTAGGAAATACTGAAGCGCCTAATTTCACTGGCCTGTCCATACCGCTTGAATATGGCACCCAATACTCGTTTTCATTTTACGACGAGGATGACATTAGCAATAATGATTACCTCGGCACAGCCACATTTACACCCTCCTCGGGTGGCGAATTCATGATTAACGGAGGTGGAAATACCGCTATTATCACTATTGTCGAAACGGCGAGTGCGATCTTTGAGGACTCTGAAACCATTGTCGTGTACGAATCTTTAGATGGATTCGCGGATCTGGATGGAGATGGTTTCGGTGATCTCAACATGCCAATTAACGGTTGCGACCCAGACCTCGCCACGCCTTTTTCGTTTAACGGCGAAGACTGTGATGATCAAAACGCTAATGTTTATCCTGGGGCGGAGGGCACATTCAGCAACATCGACAATGACTGCAATGAGATTATTGAGGAGGATGAACTACCTGCTGTTGAAGGATGCATGATCTTAGATGCGTGTAACTACAACCCGGAAGCGAACACTGAAGACGATAGCTGTGAATACGAAAGCTGTATGGGATGTACGGATCCAGTAGCTATTAATTATAACCCTGCTGCGACCATCTCAAATAACGAGATCTGTGAGTATGCAGAATGTTTCGGAGATTTCGACAATGACGGCGCTATAACCGTTAACGACCTATTAACTTTGCTTACACACTTTGGATGTGAGTTAGATTGTCCGACGGACTTAACTGGTGACGATTTAGTGAGCGTTGCTGATTTATTAGAAATGCTCGTGGTCTTCGGCTCACTTTGTGAATAATATTAACAAGAAAAACAACAACATAATGAAGAATCTTACAATTGTCTTCCTAGCGCTTTTAGCTTTTAACACTGGCTATTCTCAATGTACAGCTGATTACGATTTCGGTGATGTCGCAACTGCAGTATCTCCTGACCCTACAAATGGCGAGAGTTTTGAAGACGGCCTTGTAGGTGTACCATATGAGGACGTACTTCATATTTTACTCCCAACATATGTGTTAGACATTGATTCTACTCTTCCGCTTGACCCTTCAACTCTACTTGACTCACTACAGTTAATTAGCTTGATAATGGTCGATTTAAGTGACGAAACCATTCAGTACACTCCTGAAGAATTAGGCTTAGAGGTTCTTTGTAACAATAATGGCGATTCCGGAAATCCTTGTACATTTTTAGGAGGTAATCAGTACTGCGCTGCAGTAACGGGAACACCTACTATAGCTGGAGAGTTTAGATGCGATATTACTATTGAAGGTTGGATAGTCGTTTTTGGAGTTCCCTTCGGGCAAGAGACAGCATTCGGCTCGTTACTAGTAACCTTCGAGTCTGAAGGCTGTATGAACCCTGAAGCTTGTAATTATGACCCGACCGCTACAATAGATGATGGCTCTTGCCTATTCGACTGTCTTGGATGTACAGACGATACTGCTACTAACTATGATGAATCTGCAACTACTGATAATGGTTCATGTTGTTACTTAATTGTTACCGCAACAGCTACCGACGCTATGTGTAATGGATATGACGGGGAAATCTATGTTGAATACACTGGGTCTTCAACCCAGCTTGACATTTACCTTAATGAAAGCGTGATGGCTGAAAATGAGGCTATAGTATCTGTTGGGTCTTATTCAGTTTCTGTTTCCGAAACTAACCCAGAAGGCTTCATGTGTAGCTCTAGTGTTGAAGTCACAGTAAGTGAGCCAGACGCAATTACCATCGAAGCTTCTGCTAGTGACGCATCTGTTCTCGGATTAGGTATGGCTACTGCTGACGTTGAGGGCGGAACTGGTGATGTTATGATCACGTGGTCTGATTCTGAAGGAAACGAGGTGGATCCAGACTCACTTGAAGAAGGCGAATACACTGCTACAGCTACAGACGAAAATGGATGTACATCTTCGACATCGTTCAGTGTTCTTTGGGATAGCATCTACAACATTCACGACGTGGAATTCAGTATTTTCCCTAATCCTACGACAGGCTTCGTATCGATTAGCTCTTTAGGTAGCGTAATAGACGCTACCGTAAAGGTGTTGGATGGGTTTGGTCGTTTGGTTTACACAACAAAATCAAGCAACTTAAATAACTCTACTCTTTTAAATCTAGAGCGCTTAGAGGCTGGATCATATTTCATCTCTATCGAGACTAGCTATGGCA
Organism: uncultured Flavobacteriales bacterium; assembly: GCA_963934745.1. Taxonomy (GTDB): domain Bacteria; phylum Bacteroidota; class Bacteroidia; order Flavobacteriales_D; family Sanyastnellaceae; genus UBA974. Next base: position 7,243 of record CAWVZZ010000057.1, read on the forward strand.
ACGTCGTGAAGCAGATCCAAATCATTAGATAAACAAAAGAAGTATAAATGAGGTTATATATTAAAAATATTGTAGTTGCTCTAGTTACACTTTTCTGCACACTGACTATTAGTGCACAATGTAGTACTACAGTTAGTTTTGATACTTGGTTAACAGGGTCTCAAAGCACGAATCAGAACCAGGATCTAAATGGAACTGTTACTTCTGTTCAATTCAATCTCGACTTTACTTCAACCGGTGGCGAGTGGCCTGCTGATATGATTGTTGTTATAAATGCACCTAACGGTAATTGTATTGGAGGAGAAGGGTATAACATAAATCCTCCTTCAAACTGTTTTAACATTGACTTCCCTGCATACTGGGTGACCACGGCTAGTGGTTTCTATACATACACGATGACACTTCCTCTCAACTATTTGTCTGGAGATGGAACATGGTATTTCACACTGCAGAATGGTTGGTCAAATAGCGGTAGCAATGCTAATTATGACTTAGACATCATTCTTTTCGGGATATGTGAACAAGGTGGATGCACTAACGCTTGGGCATGTAATTATGACCCTGATGCGACCTTTGAAGATAATTCTATATGTATTTATCCTGAGTTTGGATATGATTGTGATGGAAACTGCAATGCCGATGCCGATGGTGATGGAATATGTGATTTGTTTGAAATCCCTGGATGCCAGGATTACGCAGCGTGTAACTACTCTTTAGTTGCAACTGATGATGATGGGTCTTGTCAATATGCCTTTCTCGATGAAGATTGTGCGGGTAATAGCCTTCTCCCGACATTCAACAATGCCCCTAACGACATAAACACTAGCTGCGCTAATGTTTCTGACGCTATTATCGTTTACGGAACTATCTCCTCTTTCGCATCACAATTTGAGGAAGACAATAATCCTAGTGGTAATTGTTACGCCGCTTCTTGGACCGTTGAAATCAATATGACAGAAACAATCATAGAAGGAGATTGTCCCGGTAATTACGAAATAATTAGACATTACACTGGCATTGACTGTATGAATAGAAGTGTTGAACATACTCAAACCGTAACCGTTCTTGACAACACTCCTCCTGACTTCACTTCAGGATTAGAGTCCCAAACCATCAGCTGCCCTCTCCTTCCTTCTTTTGAGGATGCCATAGCCACCGATGAGTGCAGTATGCCTATTTCCTACATAATGGGTAACGAAACCACATTAGCAGGCGAATGTGATGGAGAGTATACTCTTTACCGATTAATTACTGCGACAGATGCATGTGGTAACAGCGCAACTGCGGAACAAACAATAGTTGTGATTGATGAGACGGCTCCTGTATGGGACGAATTAATACCTGAACAAATAATCACCAACGAGATTGAAACTGGTGCTTTCGGTATGCCTACGGCACTTGACATGTGTAGCGATGCCGACGTAACTGTAGTTTCTCTAATAGGCCCAGGAGTCTGTCCTTTAGCAGTGGAGCTTACTAGAACTTTTATTGCAACTGATGCTTGTGGGAATACTTCTACTGAATTCGTTCAAGTGATAAATGAGACCACAGACCTATTCTCTTACATCTCTTCAACTACCGATGCCTCTTGCTCAAATACAAGCGATGGTAGTGCTACCGTGGAAACATCTGGCGGTGTACACCCATATGAGGAATCATGGGGAAATCTAGATCCTAACGAACTTCCTCCTGGAGAGTATGATGTAACAGTAACTGATGATAACTTATGCTCCACAGTTCTAACTTTTACTATAGCCTCACCTCCCGCCCTACAATTAACCCTTGAGTCAACCCAGCCAGAATGCGCTGTCGTGAACTCAGGAACGATTACAGCGGTGTCTGGTGGTGGCACCGGCGAACTTGAGTATAACTGGGATGGAATTGATCCCAATGCTGTACAAGCAGGTGATTATACGATCTCAGTAACCGATGAAAATGGTTGCTCTATTTCTGAAAACATTACGGTGAATGCGGCAATCATTCCTATCGAGGGTGATCTAGACGGAAATACTGAAGTAATGATTGGCGACTCAAGTGTCTATGAATATGAATACACAGCGGGCAGCACGTATGACTGGACTTTTCTAGGGGCAGATTCATTAGTAGTGTCTGATATTTTCGCTATATCATTGCTTTGGTCATCTGGCGGTGAGGGTTTTGTATGTGTTCAAGAAACAAATGCGACGGGTTGTGTTGGTAACCCAGTATGTTTAGAAATAAACGTTAGTGTGGGAATAGATGAACTGGCAAATCAAGACAATATACTAGCCTACCCTAACCCAACTTATGGTGAATTTACTTGCATTCTGCCTGAAACAAATAATGATGAACAGTGGAGGCTTATTGATTTATCAGGAGCTGTTATTTCTATAGGCCAAACCCCCACAGCGCTCTCCCACTCCTTTGATTTTTCTCATATATCCTCAGGATCATACATCCTGTTGATTGACAACAAGGCTATTTCTATTCAGATAGAAAGATAATAAGGATATATCCTTAAGCTTTAGGTCTATGTGATTAATCTAGATCTACTGATCTTCAAGCGCTTGACGTAACACCTCACATTGTAGCGACACTGTCGTCACAATTCATGTACTTCACCTTCACCACCAATCTCAAAAATATAAAGGGCTACGCAGATTTTGCGGAGCCCTTTAAGATTTAACCTAATCGTTTTGCTATAACTAGTGAGCTATCACTAGTGTTTGATGTGTTTTGAAGGAGCCAGTAGTAGCTACTACACTGTAAGTGCCATTTGAGAGTCCGCTTATATCGATTGTAGAAACTCCACAATACACAACCGCTGACATCATCACTCTTCCCATGGAATTGTGTATTACAACAACTGCACTCTCAACAGCAACATTAACCGATACTCGATCACTAGCTGGATTAGGGAAAACAGTCATAGTAATAGCCTCTGCAAAATTACTGCTAGAATCACCAGATTCCTGTGGGGTCCCGAATTCACATTCAGACGGATGAGTTGCTCCAGGAATGTAGTTACTAGCTTTAGAACTCATACAACCGTAACACGAATTGTATTCACACGAACCGTCTTCTAGATGTGCACGGAAATTATAGTTACAAGCCATGTCGTTAGTACATCCATAAACATTGTAAAGGCATGAGCCATTATTTACTGTTGCATCCAAGCAGTAATTATTAGCTACTGAATCAGTACAGCCGAGAACACTCACAGGATGTGCAGTATACTCACAGCTTCCATCGTTAAGAATGGCAGACGTATCGTAATTGATAGCGCGACTATCATTACAACCTAATCCATAACACGAAGCGAATTCGCATGTGCCGTTATCACTCGTTGCTTCTGAATTATAGTTACATGCATTTAAGCTAGTGCAGCCGGTGAGTATTATTGCTTGGTCTGCACCTAAAGCACTCTCCATATTAACCGTGAAACAAGAATTGAATTCACAAGACCCATCGTTATACTCAGCACCTGGATCATAATTACAAGCTGTATTCATAGTGCATCCACCAGGCAAACAAATATTACCCATTACGTCGAAGAACAAACACGGCTCTTCAGTAGATCCATAATTACAGGCCTGACTATTATTACAACCAGTGTCAATCATACCACTAGGCTCCCCGAATAAACAAGAGAAATCACAAGAGCCAGGTAGGTAGTAATCCGCTTCTGAATTATAGTTGCAAGCGAATGGGATTACACAACCACCTACCAGAATGATACACGTACCACTATCATCTGTAGCATATGGGTTGAAGTTTACAGCTTCTGGGTTTGTACACCCAAAAATCTCCTGCTCATCACAAACACCATCACCATCTGAATCGTTTACACAATCACCATTACAATCTAAGAAGTAGATGGCTGGATACTCACAAAGCGCATTTGAAGGTAGTGTAGCCGTTTCGTCATATGTGCAAGACTCCTCATCTGTACATCCAACACAAGAACTAAAGTCACACATCTCAATGTTTATGTAATCAGCTGTTGGGTCGTAGTTACAAGCAAACGGAATCAAACAACCAGCTGTCATACATGAGCCGTCATCTTCAGAAGCGTTTTCATTAAAGTTTATCGCCGTAGCGTCTGTACAACCTTCAACTTCTAGCTCGTCACACACACCGTCTCCATCTTCATCACTTAGACATTCATCGTCACAATTGAAATATTCCTGAGCATACTCACAGTTATAACCTTCTAGCGTCACATCAGAATCGTAGTTACATGCCACTGAGTCCATACATCCAGCACAAGACGTAAACTCACAAGAACCTGCTAATTGATATTCAGCTGACCCATCGTAGTTACACGCTTCCTCAATGATACATCCACCAATTAAGCAACTTCCGTCGTCGTAGGTAGCGTTAGGATCAAATCCTGGGTTATCCGGGTCAATGCATCCACCTACACCACATCCACTACCATCAATATCCACACAGTCGTCAACGTCGTCACAAATTCCGTCAGCGTCTGCGTCCTCTGCACAGTCACCACCACAAACGCCAAATGCGTCTAGCTGATTTCCGTCACAGTCACAGTCTCCTACTGGGATATCTGAACATCCACAATCGTAAACAGCTCCGTCGCCATTGCATACACCACACTCATCGAGTTCACCAACGCAGTCATCAACGTCATCACATACTCCGTCAGCGTCAACATCTGTTGAACAATCACCACCACATACGCCCAGCGCATCTAGCTGACTTCCATCACAGTCACAGTCTCCTAGAGCTATGCCAGGACCACCACATACTCCACACTCATCATTGACAGCACAAGACCCGTCATCAGAAGTAGCATCAGCATCGTAGTTACAAGCAGAAGCATCTGTACAACCTAAGCAAGATGAGTAATCACAATCTCCAGCATCAG
>CAWVZZ010000058.1:0-11746 GCA_963934745.1 uncultured Flavobacteriales bacterium
CAAGGATGAAGAACTTGGGACTACTCAACTGGCTTTCTAAACGCAAACTCACCGACGAGCAGGTGGCGAATATTTTCGTCAATACTACTTTTGAAACGGTTGAGCTTGGATGGCCTGAAGTTGCCTCACTTTTAAACTTGATGCCGGAGTTCGAAACTGCACCGGATTTAAACACTTCAGATTACGGGAGATTCTTAATGATAGTTGTCGCAGCTAATCTTTCTCATGTGCCTAAGCATTTTGACAATGGTGTGGATAGAGCGATTATAAAGCGGTGTTGCGCGAAGTTTGGGCTTGCCCTAGGTGTCCCGAAAGATAAATTCGCGAACAAGGTGAAAGAATTTAGGACTTTTATGAAGAAGGTTAATCATCCATCTCATAACACTACTACTGCGATGACTCGTGCCGTTTTATACAAGTACAACTTGATAGAAAAACAGGAGGATTACTTTAAGGACATGAATGTTCCGAATCCTATCATCCAAAAATGTCTGCGAGATGTGATGGTCAGTTTTATTTGGGATTGGGATGAGATAAGTGATAACTACAAAGTTAACATCACTAAAGAAATCTCTCTTTCTACAAGCACTACCGTTACTGAGGCCACTTAACTTAGATCTCGTTTACAGAGATCTATCCATATCCCTTTCGATATCCTTTTCCTTCAAGCTAGCTCTCTTATCGTGCAATTTCTTGCCTTTGGCAATACGGAACCTGAGTTTTGCATAACCAGATTTGGAAATAAACAGTAGTGTTGGAATTAAGGTTATACCTACGTTTTTTAATTTCTTTTCAAGCTTTTTTATCTCCTTCTTCTGCAATAAAAGCTTTCGCTGTCGCCTAGGGGACTGAGGTACATATCCCGCATTTGGATATTCAGCGATATACATATTAAACACCCACATTTCACCTTTTTCCATTCTACAATAAGCCTCAGTAATACTAGCTTTAGAATTGCGAATAGATTTTATTTCACCGCCATTTAACTGTATACCCGAAGTATACTCATCTTCAAGAAAATAAGTGTAGGAGGCCTTTTTATTCTTTATTACCACGGACATAATGCGAAGGTAAGCTATCTTGTGATGATGATTTCAGACTTAAACCACTCTTCCTTATTCAATTTACCAAAGGTTGAATTACACTGCCATTTAGAACTTGCCTACAGACCTTCGACCATGAAGGAATGGGCTATTGAAGACGGAGATATAGAACCTGATTGTTCTGACGAACAATTTCAAAGTAGGTATATGGTTCTAAAACCTATGGATGACCTACCCTCGGTATTAAATAAGTTCCTTGTGACTAGAGATAGATTGAAGTCTCTGGAGAGATTAGAAAGACTTGCCTTTGAGGCATGTGAGGACATGTACCTACGTTCTAATGTGAGAATATTAGAGTTGCGATATGCTCCAAGCTTCACGCTAGAGGTATTCCCCGAATTAGGAGCTGATAATTTACATGAAGCCTTTATGAAGGGGTGCACTAAAGCAGAAACTATGTACCCTATAGCTGTGGGACTAATATGTCTTCTACAGCGAATAAAACCAATAAAAGAAAATGAATACTGGTGTGATTGGGCAATCGATCACAAGGGTGAAATTCTTGCATTGGACTTGGCGGATGATGAGGTCGGTTTTCCTCCTTCACAGTTCGCTCACATCTTTATGAAAGCCAAAGCCGCAGGTCTAGGGATTACAATTCACGCAGGTGAGCCATCTGTGCCACAAGCTCCAGAAAATATTATCACATCAATTGAACAGCTTGGGGCAGACAGGATAGGACATGGAGTACAAGCTATTCACGACGAAAGTGTTATCGAAAAACTTGTAAGTTTAGGCATTGTATTAGAACTTTGTCCAACGAGCAACGTGCTGACAAGAGCTGTCGACGGAGTGAGTGATCATCCACTGAAAAAACTAATGGAACTAGGAGTGAAAACCACAATCAATAGTGACGATCCTGGTGTCATGTGCATAGACCTTATGACTGAGTATCATATAGCTCATGATGTATTAAACATGTCCATCGATCAACTGAAACAATGCAACTCGTGGGCGGCACACGCTTCATTTATTCCGGCAAATAAGAAGTCCAAAGTCTGGGCAAATATTTAAGTTAATGTTAAGAAAACAACTAGGTCTATTCGCTTCATTATTTTTTATTTACTCTGCTTACATAGCCCAAACCCAAACAGTAGGCGTGTTCGTAAACTCACCCCTTTCACAAGACGGATATTCGCTTTTAGCTCCCATTCAATCAACTCAAACGTATTTAATTGACAACTGCGGACAGGTTGTAAATCAGTGGAGTAGCGAAAACAGAGTGGGACTTTCGGCATACCTTTTAGAGGACGGCAGCCTACTAAGAACCGCACAATTATCTTCCCCCGCAGAACCTATGTTCTCTGGTGGAGGTACGGGAGGCAGAATAGAGAGATTTAGCTGGGAAGGCGACCTTATTTGGTCCATGAATTTTGCAGACACCATGCATCACTCCCATCACGATATAGAAATGATGCCTAACGGAAACATCCTAGTTATCTTATGGGAAAGTCATAGCTATGAAGACGCTCTTGCTGTAGGGAAAAATACTAACAACACGGGCAATGCCGTTTGGTGCCCACAGATAGTAGAAGTCTCGCCAAGTGGCTCAATAGGTGGTGAAATCGTTTGGTCGTGGTCAGCTTGGGATCATTTAATTCAAGACACTGACCCTACCCTTCCTAATTATGGAGTGATATCCGATAATCCTCGCAAATTCAACATCAACTACACTACAGGCGGCGGACCGTCAAATGGAGCAGGAACTTCTGATTGGATGCATTGCAACTCGGTGAATTATAATTCTGAGTTAGACCAAATAATAGTTAGCTCGGCTAAGTTCAGTGAGTTTTGGATTATAGACCACAACACTACTGCGGGCGACCTACTCTACCGATATGGGAACTCTGCGGCATACGAAAGAGGCAGCTCCGAAGATCAACTCATGTTCCACCAACACGATGCTCAGTGGATAGATTCCGGATCCATTCTCGTTTTCAACAACGGGAAACAAAGACCAGAAGGAGAATACAGCTCCGTGGAAGTTATAGAACTGCCTGCCATGGAGAATGGAACATACCCCATTGAGGATGGACAACCTTTCTCACCTTCAAGTTATTCATGGCGCTATCCTGAAGTATTAAGCTCTTTATTCTATGCTGAGAATATTTCTGGATCCAGTAGGTTGTCGAATGGTAACACACTCATTTGTAATGGTCCAGCCGGGTATGCCTTTGAGGTAACACCCGAAGAGGAAATTGTTTGGGATTATTTAAATCCTGTGTCGGGGTTTGGGCCAGCTATGCAAGGACAGGACCCAGGAAATAATGCGATGTTCCGATTAACGAAATACGAATCTAGCTATGCAGCCTTTACCGACAGGGATATGACTCCGGGAGAGGCAATTGAGGGAAGTGGATGGGATACTGGATGCACTCTTGCTATATCCGACATAGAATATGTCACATCAGAAATCGAGATTTCACCTAACCCAACTACAGGCAGGATTAATTTAAGGATATCCGAAGAGTTATTAGGTAGTGAAGTGAGAGTATACGACTTGAGGGGAGTTGAGGTTTGGTCTAAAGCAGGGGAATTAATAGAGAGAGAATCTTTCATAGATTTAAACTTTCTCAGAAAAGGGTCATACCACCTTGTGCTCCAATCAGAATTTTCCGTTAAGTCTTCCAAAATTATGATTCAATAATCGCCATGAGTTCATCTATTAAAATCGAAAATAAAGGCGCAGTTAGGCACCTGACTTTCAATAGACCGAAAGCTTTTAATAGCTTCGATAGAGAAATGGGAAAGGCATTCCAAGAGGCTTTGGACGATGCTGCAGTGGATGATAGCGTAAGGTGTATCGTTATTACAGGAGAAGGTAGAGCATTCTGTGCTGGCCAAGACCTGAAAGAAGTTACAGCTCCCGATGCTCCAGATTTCAAAATTATTGTGGAGGAAACATATAATGCTAGTATTAGAAGAATTTGCGCAATGCGTAAACCTATTATTGCAGCTGTTAATGGTGTCGCAGCTGGGGCTGGAGCAAATATTGCACTTGCATGTGACCTAACCATTGCCACTGAGAGCGGATCTTTTATACAGGCTTTTTCGAAAATAGGTCTCATACCCGATAGTGGTGGAACTTGGTGGCTTCCCAGACTAGTTGGAATGCAACGCGCTAAAGCGATGGCTTTCTTTGGAAACAAAGTGCCCGCAAGCGAGGCTGAAGCGATGGGATTAATTTACAAGTGCGTGAGTAACGAAGCATTTGAAGACGAAATCCAAACCACTAGCCAGAAACTCGCTGCTATGCCCACATTTGCGATAGGTCTTACTAAAGCAGCTTTCCACGAAGGAATGTCCTGCGACCTTGAGACTCAGCTTGCAAGGGAATTAGATTACCAATTCCGAGCTGCAGATTCAGAAGACTATCAAGAGGGTGTAAATTCTTTTCTCGAAAAGAGAGCCCCAAATTTTAAAGGAAAGTAAACCTACATTGATTGTAGGGCGCGGAAATATGCTACTGCAGAAAGTGCAGCCGTTTCTGTCCTAAGCCTACTGTCGCCTAGACTGATTTCCTTACCCCCCTTTTCAATCATGAGCCTCACTTCTTCGTCTGTGAAGTCTCCCTCTGGCCCTATAGCAATACAGGCTGATTCGTTTTTAGATAGAGCGCGTAGCAAGTGTTTTTTAGCACCAGCAATAGGTGACATACAATGAGCTACAAATAATTTTTCTGATTCTCCAACTAATTCGAGTGCGACTTCTAAGGAGCATGCAGGCTCTAATACTGATAGCCAAGTTCTTCTGGATTGTTTCATTGCAGAAACTAGGACCTTGTTCCACCTGTCTAATTTCTCCACCTTCCTTTCTGACCTTTTACACCAAACAGGAATAATCCTATCCACCCCTATCTCAACTGATTTCTCAAGAAACCACTCGAACCTCTCAGTTTGTTTCGTAGGACAAACAATCATTGTCAGACGAGGGCTAGGCGCTGGGTCAGAGTTAACTGCGGCAACTTCGATAATACAAGTCCTCTTTAAGACCTCAAGTATTTTACCATCCGCATAATTTCCCTTACCATCAATAAGCAGGAACAAATCTCCTACTCTAGCACGGAGAGCTTTAATTGCATGACGTGCCTCATCTTCTTGCAACTCAAAGCAGCCGACACAAAGATTAGGTACGTATAAAGATCTCACTAGCTTACGCTTACAGTAGCCTTAGGACCACCTGACCTCATAGCGTCAGTTGCGGTGTCATCAAACTTAGAGAAGTTCTTCACGAATCTCTTAGCTAGATCGAGTGCAGCTGCATCGTAAGCTCCCTTATCTGACCATGTGTTCCTAGGAGTAAGAACCTCCTGTGGAACTTCTGGACAAGACGTTGGAACTTTCAAACCGAATACTTCATCGGTTCTCATATCAGCATCTTGAAGCTTACCCTCTAAAGCAGCTGTTATCATAGCTCTTGTGTAACGAAGCTTCATCCTTGAACCTACGCCGTAACCTCCACCTGTCCATCCAGTATTCACAAGCCAAATTCTAACCTTATGCTTCTCAATGCGATCACCGAGCATATGAGCATAATCCGTAGCAGCTAGTGGTAAGAATGGAGCTCCGAAACAAGCAGAAAATGTTGTCTGAGGCTCTACTACCCCTTCTTCTGTACCAGCAACCTTAGCTGTATATCCACTAATAAAGTGGAACATAGCTTGGTTCGCATCTAAACGGCTAATAGGAGGTAAAACTCCGAAAGCATCACATGTTAAAAAGAACACATCTGTTGGATGCCCTCCCATTCCGTTTTCTACTGCTCCTGGAATAAAGTCAACTGGATAAGAAACGCGAGTATTAGGAGTGATACTGTCATCCTCGTAATCAGGTGTAATTCCATCATCATGAAAGCCTATATTTTCTAACAGGGCTCCATATTTAATGGCATTAAAGATCTGGGGTTCTCCCTCTGAGCTAAGGTCGATTGTTTTTGCATAACAACCACCTTCCATATTAAAGACGCCTGAATCTGACCATCCATGCTCATCGTCCCCGATAAGATTTCTTAATGGATCGCTACTCAAAGTTGTCTTTCCAGTTCCGCTCAAACCGAAGAATACTGCAACATCTCCATTCTTCCCGACATTGGAAGAACAGTGCATCGGAAGAACACCGTGTACTTCTGGTAATTCGAAATTCATCACGGAGAACATCCCCTTCTTTATTTCCCCAGTATACCCACTTCCTGCAACTACGATAGTTTTACGAGTAAAATCAATTGCACTCACATTACCTCTTCGGCAACCGTGACGCTCAGGATTAGACTCAAATCCTGGAGCGCATACGATATGCCATGCTGGATTTGGCAACATTAATTCCTCTCCACCTAAACGCAAGAACATGTTATAAACGAATAGACTAGACCAAGACTTTTCAGTGATTACCCTAACGTTAATACGTGTGTTTGTATCCGCACCTACGGCTGCGTCTCTAACATATACGTTTTTACCGTTAAGATATTCTTGAACGTCTGAAAGTAAATTCCCGAAATGCTCGCTTGACATAGACTGATTAATATCACCCCAGTCAACTCGTGAGTTAGTTTTATCGTCACCGACAATAAATCTATCCTTAGGAGAACGACCCGTAAACTTACCTGTATCAATGGCAAGTGCACCTGTATCTGTAAGTACGCCCTCACCGCGAAGGAGAGTTTGTAAAATAAGTTTAGAGGGGGGAAGATTCCAGTGAGCGCTAGCTACACCTTCAAGTCCAATAGATTCTAGCGAATCCCTTAGTGGGGTGATGCCGATATGCTTCATGTTTTGAGGAAATGTTAATGTTAAATTCCTTCCGCAAAGATACAAGTAACATTATCTAATCGATTCGAATTTGTTCACAACGTGTCCACGTAAACAATTATATTTGCTATATGAGAAAATTGACAACAGTATTTATGGGTTTGGTCTTTATCAGTATTATCTCGTGTGATGACGACTCTAAGGCACAGCTAGACAACAATGAGGGTAGTAATACAGAATCGCCACTAGGTCGTGAACTTAGTGAGGCGGAAAAGAACGGCATGAGATTGTTGAAGAGACGCCAAGAACAAAATAAAAATGCTTCTGCTGTTGTGGAAAGTAACACCACTACCACCTACAGATACTTAGTCAGCTCTAACGACTACCCCATCTTTACTAAACTGATGCAAAAATCTTCTATCTCGAAACATATACACGCAAATAAGGTCACGGTTCTAGCACCTGTTGACGAAGCGTTCGATAATTTTACTCGATATAAGGAGTTACTTCTCCCTGGAAATGAAGACCTACTCGATGAGTTCATAAGCTATCACGTAATAAATACTTCTCTAGAATACAAGCAATTCAGTGAGGGGACTGAATGGGATGTACATGCTGGAGTCACTCTGAAATTAACCCGAACTGGAGGAATAAATTTCAATGGGTCCCACGTAAGATCCGGAAGTATTGGAACCGATGGGGGTAGTATTATAGGCATGGATGATCTTCTTTATACACCTCAATTAGAGAAATAATATTATGAGAGGAGCTATAATTGCCTTATGTACATTTCTCCTAAACTTTAATCTTTATTGTCAGTGGGATTATGGTTTTATAGAATCTGCTATACCCGTTGTTGTTAATGGAGACACGCTAGAAAACCCATGGACTGGTGGATTAACCGCTCCGCAATGGTCACCCATAGATTTCGACCAAGATGGCGATAATGATCTCTTTGCGTTTGACAGGGACGGATATAGATTACTGGCCTTTGAGAGGACAAATGAAGGGTGGAAGTATCGACCTCAATGGGTTGAAGGATGGCCAGAACTTAAGGAGTGGTGTTTATTACGAGATTATGATTGCGATGGACGAGTCGATATTTTCACCGGCTTCCAAAACGGGATATATGTATATCGTAACATCACCGAAAATCCGGAATTTTCACAATTTGAGCCAGTAGCAACTCCCCTCATCGCATCGTACAATTTCGGTAGTGTTGAACAGATGATACCTGTAGTTTGTTTAGGCTTAGATATACCTGCCATTTTAGATATTGACAACGATGGTGATCTCGACATTATTTCATTCACGGAATCATCATCAACACTTTACAAATACGAAGGGATATCTAATTGCGGGTTGGAGATGAAATGTACTAACCGCTGTTATGGAATGTTAGCTGAAGCATCTGAGAACAATTCCCTATTCATCGGTGATGAATTTGACTGTTCATTTAATGTCGCAGATCCCAGAGATGGTCTTCATGCGGGTGGTTCACTAACGTGTTTACAGTTAAATAACGAGGGACCATTAGATCTACTAATAGGCGATGTCACATACCCAACTATTATTTCCGTTATGCTCGAAGATGACGTCAGTGGATTAGATAGTGCATCTTTCGTAGACACTCAATTCCCACTATTAACTGGAGGTTTTGAAGCACTTAACTGCCCACGTTTTCCAACCGGGTATCACATAGACGTAGACAATGATGGAGTTAGAGATCTATTATTCAGCCCTAACACTTATCTAGAAACAGATGATGATGCAAGTGTTTATTATTTCAAAAACACAGGCGAAGATTTAAATCCAGTCTGGGAGTTTGAGACTGATGTCTTCTTACAAGAAGGAATGATAGAATTAGGGAGAGGTGCATACCCTGTACTTGTTGACTTAAACAACGATGGATTAACCGATCTAGTTATAGCAAATAAGGAACGATATAATGGGCTAGGAAACACACCGTCATCAATTATACTTTTTCAAAACACAGGCTCACAAGAGCATCCAGTTTTCGAGCACTTTCCACCCGACACTATAGACGTGTCGACCTATGGAATTGAAAGTGCAGACCCAGCCATAGGAGATATAGATGGCGATGGTGACTTAGATCTGATTATCGGAGACGAGATGGGTCGATTACACCTCTACATCAATACAGCTGGACAAAGTGAATGGCCCGTTTATGTCATCAACGATCTATCAATTTCAGATGCTTCTGGGGAGACTTTAGATGTGGGACAGTTTGCAGCACCTCAACTCATAGACTTAAACAATGACAATTTGTTAGATTTAGTTGTCGGGGAAAAAAATGGCATTCTCAATGTATTCTTTAATTGTGGTAGTTCATCATCACCGTCTTGGTGTCAGTTAATAACCGACAACTTCTCAGAAGCATGGGGGAATATTTATGTCACAAATGCACTTGGGATTAATGGATATAGTAATCCAGCTCTTTACTCCGATGAAAATGGAATTCACATACTCGTGGCAAATGAAATTGGAACTATTCAATACTTTGGGTTAGTAAGTGAAAATTGGGGCGAGGAGATATTGGAAGTGTCAGAAAATGTTTTAGAATCAGTTTCTGGATATCGATCGAGTTGTTCTTTTTCAGACTTGAATGACGACGGAAAGGTAGATTGTATAATAGGTGTACAGAACGGCGGGTTAAGATGTTACATAGGTTCGGATTCTGCAAACATTGAAATCTCAGAAATGAGCTACATCACAGGAGACATTCTGACTGTTTATCCGAACCCGAGTGCTTCAGTTTTGAACTGGAAGATTAAGAATACTTATACTTCAAATTCGAGCATTGAAGAATCTCAAATCGTAATAAGAAACACAGTGGGAGTGGAATTTGTCCGCATACCGACAACAACAACAGGCAGCATTGACATAAGTAATATGGCTGCAGGTTTATATGTTATATCAATGGAAAAAATGGGAAGCCAACACTCTCAGTGTGGACCTCCCGTTCTTTGGGTAAAACTTTAATATATCTGGAACTTGTCTTAACTAAAACAGCGCTTACTTATTCATTCCATCAAGGATAGCCTTGACTTCTCTAACAGCTTTTTCACTATCAGCTAGCATAGCTCTTTCTTCTTCGTTAAGATCTAGCTCGATGACTTTTTCTACTCCATTCTTACCTAGGATTACTGGAACCCCAAGGTACATGTCCGAAATACCGTACTCACCTGTCATCCACACACAAGCAGGGAAAACTCTACGTTGGTCTTTAACAATAGCTTCAACCATTTGGGCTGCAGCAGCACCTGGAGCATACCAAGCAGATGTTCCGAGTAAATTAACAATCTCCCCTCCACCCTTCTTTGTGCGGTCTACTATCTTGTTAAGGCTATCCGCATCTATTAACTCAGTTACAGGGATACCACCGACAGTGGTGTAGCGAGGAAGTGGAACCATAGTGTCTCCGTGACCTCCCATTAAAACAGCTTGAATATCCTTAGGGCTCACATTAAGCGCTTCTGCTAAGAATGAACGGTAACGAGCGGTATCAAGGATACCAGCCATTCCTATTACTTTAGTCGAATCTACGCCTGCATTTAAATATGCACAGTATGTCATCACATCAAGTGGATTTGAGACAATAATTAAGATAGCGTCAGGGCTGTACTCCATGATTTGGGTAGTAACAGACTTAACAATTCCAGCATTAGTCGCGATTAAATCGTCGCGCGTCATACCTGGCTTACGAGGAAGACCTGAAGTAATAACCACTACATCAGACCCTGCAGTCTTTGTGTAATCGTTAGTCGAACCTACAGTTCTAGTATCGTAAAGATTAATAGGTGAAGTCTCCCAAATATCGAGAGCCTTGCCTTCAGCAAAACCTTCTTTGATATCGAGTAATACAACTTCGTTAGCTATCTCGCGTGTTGCGAGAACATTTGCACAAGTAGCGCCTACATTTCCAGCGCCTACAACAGTAACTTTCATATTGAGAAATTTGGGTTGGGGAATGCAAAAATACAGGGAAGTTGATAGTTGTTGAAACAAATAGGCACCTATTTTCGTTAACTATATGCTAGATTTATCAACGATTAATAATTCCAACATGAACCCCAGTACATTTATCTGCTTAATCGCTCTTGTAATTACTCCATTTCACAATGCGATTTCCCAACCTGGCAGTCTTCCTACAGCCGATAAATCAACAGTATCAGGTGTTCCTGGGGAGGATTACAACTTAGTAAATAGCAGTGAAGAAAAGGATGGCTTGTGGATTAGGGTTTGGGAGAACGGCAGCCTGTACTACACAGGAGAGTTTTCAAACGGAGATCCTGTAGGGAAGTTTTTATACTTCTACGAATCTGGTGAGCTAATGTCTTCTTTAGATCATTCTGTAACAGAAACCGCTGCCATTCACTACCGCCGAAATGGTTCTGTTCAAGCCTCAGGATATTACCTACCATCAATTAGTGAAGAAACACCTTTGAAAAATGGTTCATGGGGGTTTTACAATGACAGCTCTCAACAACTCAGATCTGAATCATATACTAGCGGTGAGTTAGATGGAGCTTATTGGGTTAAGGATAAAAATGGTCGATTAATAGAAGAGGGTTTTTATAAGATGGGAGAACGCGATGGAGCTTGGGTGACTTACTTCGACAACGGTTCCATAAGACAACATATAAATTATTTAGAAGGAGAATTAGAAGGAGAATTCACTTCGTATTATTCTAATGGAGTGTCTAAAATTAAAGGTGAATATTTCGAAGGCAAGGAAGAAGGCTCCTGGAAAACTTATTCTGAAAAAGGAGAGCTAGAATTGATAATAAAATTTCAGTTTGGGAAGAAGATAGAAGAAATTAGAATCAATGGTGTATTTGAGGATGTTTTTTCTGATGGAAGGTCCATGAGTGAGTAT
>CAWVZZ010000059.1:0-11261 GCA_963934745.1 uncultured Flavobacteriales bacterium
ATCACTTTCAGAAGAGGCTGGGTCAATAAACTGAAAACTAAAATCAGAACTATTACCACTTAAAAGGAACCCGAAATGGAAGGTCTTATTGTCAAATCCAGCCAAGTTCTTTCTGCCCCCCTGAGCGTGCGAAACCATTGTAAATAAAGAAGTAAATAAAAACACTCCACATATTATACTAGCTTGAAATTTCATCCTTTCGTGTTAACGTATATCAATAGGGACTTGTTGTGCAAACCAAACCTTCGTCCAAAGTACGTTAGCAATCAATGAAATGAAAAGACCTAATACTAAATATGCCATTAAACTCAAAGAAATGTGAGTTTGGGGTGAATACATCAACTCTATTTGGCTTGTTGTAGAAGTTATCCAATCCGAAAGAGAAAGGTGTGGGTCTAGTCCGTTTTCACGCACATAACTTAGGTAATCAGCTTCTGAACTAAATTGAGTCTTCACCATTTCCTTCATAGTGTTAAATCTCTCAAGAGTTGCATCTGCTATTATGTAGTGATACCAAACCCAAATACTCACAGTCGCTCCCGCAGAGTAGCTCAGTACATGCTTAGCAACATGCTTAAACCCCTCAAAGAACTCAGGAGTCTCTCTGAAGGTTCTAGTACCAATCCAACACGCAGTAAAACCTATGCCCAGCATAGCCGTGAAATGATACATCATACCCCACATGAAAGTGGATTCAGATCCGAGCATGTGGTATTTCAAAAATATCCACCCGAAAAGCAGTAGTAGTGATGCAATTCTTAGATTCATTCTGAATTCTAGCCGTTCATTGAGTTCAAGAACTCGTCATTTGTCTTCGTAGACTCCATTCTTCCTTTCACGAACTCCATTGCTTCAACAGGGTTCATGTCAGCTAAATGCTTTCTTAAAATCCAAATCCTCTGAAGTGCCTCCTTATCCATCAACAAATCTTCTCTTCTAGTACCAGAAGACTGAATGTCAATAGCAGGGTAGATGCGACGGTTTGAGATCCTTCTGTCTAGCATAAGCTCCATGTTTCCAGTTCCCTTAAACTCCTCGAAAATAACCTCGTCCATCTTAGAGCCAGTATCCACAAGTGCAGTAGCTATAATTGATAGCGACCCGCCATTTTCAATATTTCTAGCAGCTCCGAAGAATCTCTTCGGCTTCTGTAAGGCATTTGCCTCAACACCACCAGAAAGAATCTTTCCAGAAGATGGACTCACGGTATTGTAAGCTCTAGCAAGTCTCGTAATAGAATCGAGCAGGATACATACATCATGTCCACACTCTACCATTCTTTTTGCTTTCTCCAGAACTAGATTAGCAATCCTTACGTGTCTGTCAGCAGGCTCGTCAAACGTAGAAGCGATAACTTCTCCATTCACACTTCTCTTCATATCCGTCACCTCCTCTGGTCTTTCATCAATCAAAAGAATGATTAAATAAACTTCCGGATGATTAATAGAAATAGAGTTAGCTAAATCCTTCAATAATGTAGTCTTACCAGTCTTTGGTTGAGATACTATCATACCCCTTTGGCCTTTACCTATAGGAGAGAATAAATCCATCAATCTCATAGATATACCACCTCTAGCAGTACTAAGATTAAATTTCTCTTGTGGAAATAGAGGAGTGAGGTACTTAAACGGAACTCTATCTCTAATCCAGTCAAGTGATCTGCCGTTGACAGATTTAACACTGATTAATGGGTAAAATTTCTCTCCAATTCGAGGTGGTCTTATTCCAGCCACAACGGTGTCTCCGTTTTGGATAGAGAATTGCTTCATCTGCTTTGAAGAAACATAAACGTCATCCGGAGAGTTCAAGTAGTTATAATCTGCAGATCTTAAAATCGCATGACCTTCAGTCTGAACTTCCATAACTCCTTCAATCTCAACTAAATTATCAAAATTGTATCCGTGCTCCTCAGGTTCGCTAAGGAACTTATCTTGCTTCCCACGTCTTTGATTGTTGTTGCGAGTTCTGTCGTCACGCTCGTTGCGTTCGGGACGCTCCTGACGTTCTGGACGTTCATTGCGTTCCTTACGCTCGTTACGTTCTGGACGATCGTTGCGATTGTTTTTGTTATCGCGTTTGTTGTCGCGTTTTTCCGGACTATCGTAGCGTGGCTTACGGTCTTTGTTCTCGGTGTTCTCTGTGTTCTCGGTGTTCTCGGATGAATTACTGCTCGAAGAGTCTGAGGGAGAGGTGTCTTGTCGTCTGCGATCCCTTCTTTCGCGCATGCTGTCGCCAGATCGTGGTTCACGCTTTTCGCGAGGTTCACGAGGTTCACGAGGTTCACGAGGTTCACGTTTGTTTCTAGCGGGCTTATCTTCAGATTTAGAAGATTTACTAGGTGCTTTTTTGGGTGCCCTTTTAGGGGCTGAATTATCTTTTGAAGGCTGAAGTGCCTGCTCGTCGAGAATAGAATATACTAAGTCTTGCTTCTTAAGCTTGTCAGCTTTGTTTATATCAAGCTTAGTTGCTATTTCTCGAAGTTCGGCAACTTTTTTGCCGTTTAGTTCTATGATGTCGTACATCAGAAGTAAATAAATTTATTTGGGAAATGGTGCTCTTCAAGTCAACTGCCTCAAAACACCCGATATCCTCTAAGAGGACGGTGCAAATATAGGTCTTTCTTTATGAAGTTGTGTATGCGGTGCGTTTTGACTTGGAAAAAAGTCAACCAACTGGTTGACAAATTCCCTAAGCAATTTACGTTCGAGGTATTTCGACAACCTCTAAGTCGGAAACGCCTGAGGTGGTAAGGGTGAATCTCATGAGGGTGCGGACGGAATGCTGACCGTAAAGGCCAGCGGCACCGGGATTAAGGTGTAAGCCTCCGAAATCTTCACAGCCCCGAGCTAGCAAGATGTGGCTGTGACCGCATATGAAGATGGAGGGGCGAAGGTCGCGGAGTTTACTGAGTATGCCTGGGGCAAAGCGGGGTGGGCGACCGCCTATGTGGGTGAGCCAAATGGTTTGGCCTAGAAGAGTAAACACTAAATCTTGTGGAAACTCAGTTCGGATGTCAGCACCATCTATATTGCCATGCACAGCGCGGAGTGGAGCGATTTTTGCCAACTTGTCTGTGACGTGTAAATCTCCAATATCTCCAGCATGCCAAATCTCATCACACCCCTTCAAGTGTTTCATCACCCTCTCGTCAATGTGGCTATGTGTGTCGGAAAGAAGGCCTATTCGCATTGTGAGTATTTAAGTGTAGAAAAAGTTCCACAGCAAATGTCGTTAAGCCGGACTATTCACCAACTTAGCAAAGTGAGAAATTTCATTGTCATATTGTGTGTGATTTTAGGTGCTGCGTCATCTGAAGCGCAAGTCACAAGAGCATCTCAGAGGGCGTTTGATAGGGCAGTGGTGGCTTATGAGCAGCGTAATGTCACAGCAACGCAGATGGAATTGAAGAAGGCAATTGAGAAATCTCCGGAGTTTGCTGAGGCTTTCTTTCTTCTAGCCCAAACCTACCGCGATCAGCACGATGAATCTACGGCGCTGGTGGCATTATGCATGGGGCTTAGAATAGACGATAGTCATTACCCGAGAGGCTGGTTAGAACTTGCTGAACTGTATTGGGGACAAGGGGAATACAGTTTAGGAATTGTGGCACTGCAAAGTTTCAGGGAGTCTAGGGCCTTTTCAAGAGTGGCTAAAGACAGTGCTTTATCACAGTATTATCATTGGGTGAGAAAGGGTTTGGAGTTTTCTGTTGTAGCTGTAAATAATCCTTCAGGTGAGATTAATCCAGTTGTTTTAAGTGGGGGCGTAAATACTAATGTGCCTGAATATTATCCATCCATGAGCTTGGATAAGCAGGTGCTGATTATGACAAGAAGGGTAGAGGGCAATCCAAGTCAGGAGGACTTTTATTTATCTCGCTGGAATACGAAAAGCGGGGAATGGAGAGTTGCTGGTGCAATTCCTGGAATTAACACGCCTTTAAACGAAGGTGCAGCTACACTGTCTGGTGACGGGTTGACTATAGTGTTTACGGCATGTGAGGGCCCTGCTGTTGGTTACGGAAGAAGAGAGGGAAAGGGTAGTTGTGATTTATTTGAGAGTCATTATATACAAGAGTTAGGTGAGTGGAGTGTCGGAGATAATTTAGGCGCACCCAACTCTGGTGCATGGGAAAGTCAGCCGACTATTTCTGCTGACGGGAATTTTTTAGTTTTTGCCAGAGCACGCCATGTGAGGGGTATGGGTAGTGATTTGTTCGGTACATATCGCGATAAGGACGGGGTTTGGTCTACACCATTTAAGTTAGAAGGTGAAATAAACACACCCTTTGAAGAAGAGTCTCCTTTCCTTCACCCCGATGGGCGCACGCTCTATTTCAGCAGTAACGGTCATCCTGGTTTAGGACATTTAGACATGTTCGTTTCGCATTTGCAGGATGACGGAAGCTGGAGCCCACCATTAAACCTCGGCTACCCAATGAATACACATGGAAACGAAAACAGTTTGATGGTTGAGCCCGATGGTAGCTATGCCATTTTCGCCACAGATAGGAGTAAAGAAACAGGGGATTTAGATCTGTGGAGGGTGGAGTTGCCGGAGCCAGCAAAGCCTACACCAGTCGGTGTTCTATATGGAGTTGTGGTAGATGATTTAACTAATGAGATGCTTGAAGCATCCGTGATATTACTAGATGCAGTGTCGGGTGAGTTGATAGCTACGGTTGCTTCGGGAGCTGATAAGGGGTTTGTGTTGCCATTGCCATCAGAAGGCAGTTATAGCTTCGAAGTAGACAAAGTGGGTTATATGTTTCAGATGACTAGATTTAAAATGTCTGGACTAGAAAGTCAGGTAGTAGAGGTTCGTTTGAAGAAAATTGCATCAGGAGCGTCGTTGAGCCTAAATACAATTCGGTTTGAAAGTGGTAGCGCTGAGCTTTCTGCTGGTTATCAAGCAGATCTTGTAAGATTAGTGAATTGGCTAGAGGTTAATTTGGAAGCTGAAATAGAAATTATCGGGCATACAGATAATGTCGGTAATGATAGCAATAACCTAAGACTCAGCAAGAGTAGAGCGATGTCAGTTTTGAGCTTTCTAGAAGCAAATCACATAGGTCTTTTACGCCTTTCCCATGGCGGTAAAGGAAGTTCTGATCCACTATCTCCGAATTCTACGGAAGAAGGAAGAGCGAGTAATCGAAGAGTGGAAATTATAGTTAAGTAATCCTTAGATAGCCCAACGAAGTGATATGTAAAAGGTTCTCGGTGGTGCAGGGTTGTAGAATTTACCATACACACCATTCAACTGAGGCCAATTAGAGTATTCAGCATCAAGTATGTTTTTTACCCCACTTTCTAGAATAATACTGTTCGGAAGATTTACCGATACTGAAGCATCTATCACATAATATGCGTCCATATAACTGGTTCCTATATTGTTTAAAGGTGTTTCACCAACGTAACGAGCGTCGAGATTAGCTGTTCCCCATGAATTTACAGATATGAATTGCATGCCGCCTGTAGCTTTAGGTGATCCTGGAAGCTGTTTCCCCTCGTGGTCAGTTGATTCGCCGAATGTATGCAAAGCTAACGACCCAAACCCACTTACATGGAAGTGGTCGCATACTTTCCAATCAATAGTGCTTTCCATACCTGCCATTACAAGCCCGCCATCGATATTCTCAAATGTAATAGCGTCATTTTCCTGCTCTATCTGGAGGATAGCGTTGTTTACTGTTTGACGGTAAAGAGTACAGTTTAACCGGATGTCTTCCGTTAATTGTGTCCTGACTCCAGCCTCGAACCCAATTGCGGATTCAGATGAAAGGTGTGTTGGTTGAAAGTCCTCAGGACTCACAAGCTCAAATGCCGTAGGGTCACTAAACCCAGTGCTAAATTGTCCGAATACGATCACCCCGCTAGACAGACGGTAGCTCACGCCAAGCCTTGGGAGGATGGATACTGAAGTGGTATCACTCAAGTAGTCAAGTTCTTCATCGGCGTCATTGTAAATGATTCCAGTAGTATTTCTACTTCTATAGCTAGCGCCGATTTGAGCCTCTACTCTAAGTCCATTCTCGTTAGTTATAATACAGCTGGTGCTTGCAAAGGTTTGCGTTGCATTAAAGTCCAAATCATATCTCATAGGTATTATCACAGTTAAGGGTGTGGGTTCACTTTCCCACTCTACGATATTGTACTGATCATTAATGTGCATAATCGTTGCCTCGAATCCAAGCTTCCCGTTTTCATCGTCGATTAGAATTTTGGTGGCTGAAGAAAGCGAGCTGAATCCATTGCCATTTTCTTCTTTGTAGCCATTGTAAAAGGCGGAGGATCCGTAAGGGTTAGATTTCGATGTGGTTCTTCCTAGTATAGACGAGCTAATGTCCCAGCCGCTATTAAGGGATGTTGAATATCGGTAGCCAGCGACCTCTCTTACTCTAGCCACGTGAGCGTTAAATCCTTCTCCGGGTGAAGCCGTGGGGAGCGTGTCAACTTGTGACAGCTTGATAGCTCCAGGCAAAGCCCAAGCGCCATCATAGTGAGTCGCGAAAACAGTATGTATACCTCCTTTGAGGTCGTAGTATTTTGCAGATAGTTGGAATTGAATTTTATTATTCCACTCCCAGGATCTGTATCCGGGGTTAATAGTTGAAACAGCAGATAAACTTATGTGCCCTTTCTCAAAACCGTAACTCAATCCTCCAGCAAGTCTTGAGTGTAGGGAAAGGCTGTCAGCACCTGTGGTTCCATAGCTTTTATGTAGCCATCTGTGTTCTCCAATTGAGGGGTTTGAGATGCTTGAAATCTGAAGAGCTCCACCATAAGCTCCTCCATAAGATGCTGCAGCAGGTCCTGTTACTAAGCTGAGTTGAGAGATTAAATCAGGATCAATTAGTTCGAGAGGAGAGTTGCCGTCTGCTTCAGTTAGTACGAATCCATCCATAATAATCATGGAGTTCCTAACGGAATAGGGGGACCTTAAAGAAGACCCCCTAACGTGCAGTCTTCGTGAACCACCATCACCTCTCGTTTCCATCTTAACCCCGGGAATGAAATTTAATGCCCGACTGAGGTCAGAGCTGGAAAACCCGTGAAGTGCAGCGGAATCTAACACGTGGATTTCTCCAGGGACAAGTTCCTTTAAACAGTTGCTTCCGTAGGCTTCTACTGTAGCTGTAGGGAGTTCGGTTTGGGCTGAAAAATTATAAGAAGCTCCAAGGAGAGCTAACAATAATAAATTGCTAATATTCATACGATTAAGCTTGTTTTTTACTGCAGTGTAAAAGTTCTCGTGATCATGTTGTCACCATTTTGTAGGAAGAGATAGTATGATCCTCTTGCAAGGCTATTTACTTGAATAACTTGTGTGTTGCTATTCAGGCCGCCTTCCATTACAATCTTTCCGTGATAATCTATGATGTTGTAATGACCACCTATTAGCGCGTCAGAGATGTCTATGTTAATGTTCTCTAAAGCTGGGACAGGATATATAAGTGCGTCAATGAGTTCCTCTTTAATCAGGTCTACCGAATCATATTCATCTGGTCTGAATTCTTTAATAATATTAGGACCGTAGCCTGGGTAAGAGGGGCCGTTTAATGCCATGTAAATAGCTCCTGTGTTAGGGTTGATAGCAATGTCTCGAACTCTTTGATTAAACTCAGAGAAGTATTGGTCCTCAGATTCAACTTCAAGACCGTCGGCAGATAAATGCAGTACGCTTAAACGTTCGTATTGGCCGCCAAGACCACCGAGTACAGACAGTAATACGGTGTGGTTCCATGCAGGAATAGCTGGGTGGTTGTAATACTCAATCCCGTTTACAGCGATGCACGGTGCCCATGCACGCAATGGCTCTCTGACGTTGTTTTCTTCGCAGAAGGCGAGTTCAGATGTGCCATTGCACAGACCTTCTACATTAGGCCAGCCATAGTTGCGGCCTGGCTCTATGATGTTAAACTCATCCCAGTTACTCTGACCATGTTCAGAGCTGTAAATAATCCCATCTGGTCCTAAACATAATCCCTGGCTGTTTCTGTGACCCCAGCTATAAACGTAGCTTCCAGGCCATGGGTTGTCTGACGGTATAGATCCGTCTAGGTTTAATCTCAACATCTTACCATTTAAGTGGCTCTGGTTCTGAGAAGAATTACCTCCATCACCTGTGTCGCCAGTACTCATCAGTAAGGTATTGTCAGGTAGTATTAAAAGTCTAGACCCGTTGTGAATACCTCCTGCATCAACGGTTAAAAGTATCTCTTCGTTAACTAGGTTCTCTCCATCAAAATCAAATACGCTGAGGTTTTCCGAGGCGTTACTCCAGCTACTTCCTGTGCAGTAAACAAGGAACACCTTAGGTGTGTTCTCCCAGTCTGGGTGCATAGCCATTCCTAGTAGGCCTGGTTCCGCACCATTTCCACCAAAGACATCGATGTTTAAGACATTAGTATAAGAACCCGTTTCTGGATCTATCCTCAAAACATCTCCAGGCCTAGTTGTAGCCCAAAGCATATCGTCTGGTCCCCAAAGGATTTCCCACGGGATTTGAAGCCCCGTTACTAAATCATATTCATTTAATAATGTTCCTTCTATGTCCCATTGAGTTTGGGCTTGAGAAGAAGACGAAACGAAAAGGAGAATTGCCGCAAATAGTGTAGGTATGTTTTTCATCACCTGCAAGTTAGTCTTAGAAAGATAATTCTATTAGATTGCTATAGATTTAATAACGATAAATGAAAAAGATTGCAGTATTAACGTCTGGGGGTGATTCGCCGGGTATGAACGCAGCTATTAGAGCTGTAGTTAGGTCATCCGTTTACAATGGAGTAGACGTGTGTGGCGTGTTTAGAGGTTTCTCAGGTCTTATTGAAGGTGATTTCAAGGATTTAAAAGTGAGATCCGTTGCAAATATTCTTGGCAGAGGAGGCACCATCTTGAAGTCTGATAGATGTGAAGAGTTTCGCACTGTTGAGGGAAGGAAGAGAGCTTATGAGAATCTGATTTCAGAAGGTGTCGAGGGATTAGTAGTTATAGGAGGGAATGGGACGTTCACCGGAGCACTTATGTTTCACGAAGAGCATGGATTTCCTGTAGTGGGACTGCCGGGGACCATTGATAATGATTTAGCCGGTACGGATAACACCATAGGTTTCGATACCGCTACTAATACAGCCGTAGAGGCAGTAGATAAAATTAGAGATACTGCGGATAGTCACAACAGACTATTTTTCATTGAGGTTATGGGTCGTGATAGTGGA
The DNA here is from genome assembly GCA_963934745.1 of uncultured Flavobacteriales bacterium. Lineage (GTDB taxonomy): Bacteria > Bacteroidota > Bacteroidia > Flavobacteriales_D > Sanyastnellaceae > UBA974. Next base: position 9,221 of record CAWVZZ010000059.1, read on the forward strand.
TTCATTGCCCTTAGCACAGGTATTGCAACTGGTGCTATCGCCGTAATGACACCTGAAACAGGAACCACGGTTAATGACTTAATTAACGTGCTGGAGAAAGCTCACGAGAGAAAAAAATCAAGCTCCATTGTGATTGTTGCAGAAGGGGATGATAATGGTGGTGCATATGAGATAGCAAAGCGAGTTATAGAGATCACGGACAAGTACGATGTTAGAATCACGGTTTTAGGTCACCTACAGCGTGGCGGTAGCCCCACTTGTGCAGACAGAGTGTTAGCGTCAAGACTAGGGGTAGAGGCTGTTGAGTCGTTATTGAAAGGTGATGTTAATTGTATGATAGGAGTGGTAAATGATAAACTTGTCCACACAGATTTCGAAACAGCTATAAACAACAAGAAAAATACTTTAAAAGATGAGGTTAGATTAGCCCAAATTCTATCAATTTAGACTTTTCTTTGCATAGAAATTAGAACCCTTTTTTATAAGAACCATGTCTACAAAACGTATTGCAATTAATGGATTTGGCCGTATCGGCCGTTTAGCTTTTCGTATAATGCAAAAACGCAACGATGTAAGCATCATTGCTATTAATGATTTAACGGATGTAAACACACTAGCTCACTTATTAAAGTACGATAGTGTTCACGGAAGATTTGACGGAGACGTAAATGTGGTTGATGGAAATTTAGTGGTTAATGGTGACACCGTTAGGGTTACAGCAGAGCGAAATCCCTCTGACCTTCCATGGGGAGAATTGGATATTGATGTAGTGATTGAATCAACTGGTGTTTTCACACACGCTGACACAGCTGCTGGCCATATCAAGGCTGGTGCAAAAAAAGTCGTAATCAGCGCGCCTGCTAAGGGTGACTTGAAAACGGTAGTTCTAGGAGTTAATGATAACATCTTAGCAAAAAGTGATACTATAGTTTCCAATGCTTCGTGCACAACGAACTGTTTAGCCCCGATGGCTAAAGTCCTTAATGATTCATTCGGAATAGAAAAGGGATTCATTACTACGATTCACGCATATACTTCCGACCAACGCTTACAAGATGCGCCTCATAAAGATCTTCGTAGATCGAGAGCTGCTGCTGTTAACATGATTCCAACTTCTACAGGAGCTGCTGTTGCTGTAGGACTGGTTCTTCCTGAATTAGCTGGAAAACTTGACGGTTTAGCGATTAGAGTCCCTACACCTACCGGTTCTGTTACTGATCTTACTGTTGAGTTAAGTCGTGACGTTACTGTTGAGGAGGTTAACGCAGTAATGAAAGCTGCTGCTGAAGGGCCGATGAAGGGTATACTATCCTACTGTGAAGATCCTATTGTTAGTTCTGATATTGTTGGAGATGCTCATAGTTGTATTTACGATGTAGACCTGACACGTGTTTCAGGTAATTTAGTAAAGGTATTCGGATGGTACGATAACGAAGCTGGTTACGCTACTCGTGTGGCAGATTTAGTTGAACGTATTTAAAGCTAAGTAAATGATTGTTCTTATTGCTGACAGCGGATCTACTACATGTGATTGGTTAGCTATAGATAAGAATGGTTTGAAGTTGGCTGAGTTCCAAACCATGGGATTTAACCCATATTTTCACGATGCTGTTAAAATATTCTCAGAGCTAAATAATTGTACTGAGATGTCTTCTATATCTAACGCAGTAGAGAGAACTTATTTCTACGGAGCCGGTTCAAGCTCGGAGGAAATGTGCAGTATCATTAAAGATGGGTTAAGCCGTGTGTTGCCGAAGTCTAAAATCCATGTAGGTCATGACTTAGAGGGCGCTGCGTTTTCTACCTGGACGGGTACACCTGCTATCACTTGTATTCTCGGAACGGGATCTAATTCCTGTTATTTCGATGGAGAAAAGGTTTTTGAAGAACTTCCTTCCCTGGCATACATTCTAGGAGATGAGGGGAGTGGTAGCTGGTTTGGGAAGAGGCTTTTGCAGGCATTCTTTTACAAGCAATTACCACAGCATATCCACGAGGATTTCGTTAAGACATTTGGTATAGACGGCTCCAGTGTAAACCA
>CAWVZZ010000060.1:0-11257 GCA_963934745.1 uncultured Flavobacteriales bacterium
ATTTTGCGGCGCTTAAGGTCCAAAAGTGGACTGGAGGGATGTCCGAGTGGTTTAAGGTGCACGCTTGGAAAGCGTGTTGGCAGCAATGTCTCCGGGGTTCGAATCCCCGTCTCTCCGCGATGAAATGAAATACTAGTAAGAAATTATACTCATGAAGAATTTGTTTGCTCTTCTCGCTGTTGCGGGAATAATGTTTACCACGGCTCCGGCTTTGGTTTTAGCTCAAGACGATAATCTTGACAATGTAGAAGCTGTTGATTCTGCCGCTGCGGATGTTGCAGTTGCTGATTCAATGTTAGTTGATTCTACTGCTATTGTGGCAGAGGAAGCTGCATCTGAAGAAGTAGCTACTGCTGCCGATGTGGAGCCTTCTCGCGAAGTTCTAAGCTTTCACCAAACTGTAAAGCGTTACTTCATCGAAGGTGGAGCTGCTTTCATGGCATCTGTATTGATTTGTTTAATCCTGGGTCTAGCACTTAGTATTGAGCGTATCATCTACTTAAACATGGCTACAACTAACACTAAGAAATTAGTAGAGCAAATAGAAGACAGCCTTAATAACGGTGGTGTTGAATCTGCAAAGGAGGTTTGCCGCAATACAGCAGGTCCAGTTGCCTCTATCTTCCATCAAGGTCTCGATAGATCTTCTGGTAGTTATGAGGAAGTCGCTAAAGCTATTGAGGACTACGGTTCTGTAGAGATGTCGAAGCTAGAGAGTGGATTAAGCTGGATTAGCTTATTTATCGCTCTTGCTCCTATGTTAGGATTCATGGGTACAGTAATTGGAATGATTAGTGCTTTTGATGACATCGCTGAAGCGAATACTATCAACGCATCTATTGTTGCTGGTGGAATTAAGATTGCTCTTATTACAACTGTATCTGGTTTGATTGTTGCGATTATCCTTCAGGTCTTCTACAACTACATCTTAAGTAAGATTGATTCTATCGTTCTCGATATGGAGGAGGCTAGTATGGATTTAGTTGATTTACTATACAAGCGTAAGCTTCAAGGAAAATAATTGAACATGGACGCTAATAAAGTCAATTCATTACTAAAGTTTCTTCGCATATCGATTATGCTATTAGGAGTGTTACTTCTTATGGCAATTGTCGGGAATAGCGTTGCAGACGAGTCCACTCTTGAAGGAAACGCTAACTATGGCGGTTATCTTGATTGGATGTTCTACCTCATATATGGTGTAGGAACAGCTTGTGCTGCAGCAGCACTAATATTCGGAATAGTTCGTTTCGTTACGAAATCAATCACTGACTTCAAATCCCAAATCGGGACTCTAGTAGGTATATCAGTTTTCATCACAATCGGACTTGTAAGCTATTTCGCATTAGCTGACTCAGCTGTTTTAGATGCATATGAAATAAGTGGTATTACCGTAAGCCCTGCTGAGAGCATATTTGCTGGCGGTAGTATGATTTATGTTTACATTCTAGGTCTATCAGCAGTCTCTGTTGTTATATGGGCAGAGGTAAGTAGCATTTTTAAATAAGCATATGGCACGTCGCGAATTAACGGAAATCAATGCTGGCTCTATGGCCGATATCGCTTTCTTGCTCCTTATTTTTTGGCTTGTAACAACAACCATTGAATCAGATATGGGCATTAAGCGACAGCTTCCGCCACCAGTTCCAGATGATATTGATATTCCTCAAGCAAAGGAGCAGAACGTATTTAACGTAAAAGTCAACTTCCTAGATCTTCTTCTTGTAGAAGGATTACCTCTTGATATGGTTGATTTAAAGGACAAGGCGAAAGACTTCTTAATCGCTACTGGTGATGGAGTGATGTCACACGTGATAAATGGCGAAACCATCGCTAAGAATAGGGACGTCATCATGATTACGGGAGCTAACGGAAAAATTAATGCTGCATTTCCTGAAAGGGAATTGGTGAAAAGAGCAGATGTTAGACTTAAAATAGCAGAGTATCAGCAGATCGTTAAAATAGCCGCCCCTGAGGATAAAGATGCCTTCAGTAAAGTTCTAGAGAAGTGGAATGTAAAGCTTAAAACCATCGATTTACTTGGTGGTGATTATAAACAGTTGCCTGCCTCTGCTTTGATATCAATGCAAAATGATAAGAGTACTACTTACGATACTTACATACAGGTCCAAAACGAGTTACAATCTGCAGTTAATGAGTTGAGAGACGAGTTAGCTCTAGAGAAGTTCGGTAAAACCTATAGAGAGTTAGAAGAGATTTATGGACGCAATAAGCAAGACAAAAAGACACTTGATAAGATCACAGCCGTAAGAGCTTTATACCCACAACGTATTTCTGAGGCTGAGCCTCGTGACGCAAGCGCTAATTACTACTGATATGGGTAAATTTAAAAAAGGCGGAAGCAGACCTTCAGGTTCAATATCTACAGCATCGCTGCCGGATATTGTTTTCATGCTGTTATTCTTCTTCATGGTAGCTACAGTATTAAGAACTGAAGATGAAAAAGTCCAAGTGACAAAGCCAGAGGCATCAGAATTATATAAAGTAGAGAAGAAGCACTTAATACGATATGTCAATATAGGATCTCCTATGGATACACGTTATGGTACTGAACCGGTAATCCAGTTGAATGATCAATTTTCACAACCTGCAGAAATTCAGGAATGGATAATAAAAGAGCGTGAGACTTTAGCTGAATCTGAGCAAAGTAAAATGTGGGTTAGCCTTAAAGTTGACAAAGAAACTAAGATGGGCGTCGTCACAGACGTAAAGCAAGAGCTGAGAAAAGCGACTGCTCTAAAAGTTCTGTATTCTGCCACGAGTAGAGCTCGTACTGGCGAAGAGGAATAGTAAGACTAGATACGCGTCAAGACACTTTGCTACCTAAAATTTTATCGGCTAAGACAGAACTGAGTTTGAAATAACTTTCAACTGTCCATCCAGCAACATGTGGGGATAGGAGAACGTTATCGTGATTAAATAGTCTGCTCATAACCATCTCGGACGTGTTATTTAATTCTAGTTCCTCTAGTGATTTACCCTCGAACTCCAGTACATCCAGTGCTGCGGCAGTTACCCGGCCAGAATCTAAAGCATCTAATAAATCCCCAGTAACCACGACGGCACCGCGGGAAGTATTCATGAGGATTATAGGTTTAGAAAACCGCGATAACCATCCGCTATCTACAAGTTGTTTAGTTTCATCCGTCCAGGGCACATGAATACTTGCGATATCTGCTTTTTCGAAAAACTCATCTTCGCTTACCTCAGTAACATGCTCACCTGAAAAACCGGATTTGTATTTATCGTATGCAATCACCTCACACTTGAGTCCGCTGAGTTTTTCTGCAAAGGAGCTACCCATTACCCCATAGCCATATATCCCGACTGTGAGGGTTTTCAACTCCAATCCTCTATGCTCTTCCCTCAGCCACTGTTTGTTCCTAACGGTGGTGTCACTACTCCTTAATTTATGGAGTAGGTTCAATAGCATTCCTAAAGCGTGCTCTCCCACGGCATCTCTGTTGCCCTCAGGCGAGCTGAATATTAGGACATTCTTCTTTTCAGCATAAACAGTATCTATGTTATCAAGTCCCGACCCACTTCTAGCTATCCATTTGAGATTAGGCATAGCATCTAATAGCTCTGAATCTAGTGTGATTCTGGATCTCAGAACGAGTCCATTGTATTGTTCTAGAGTTCCAGATAAAATTTCAGTTTTCGAGATATCGAGGAATTCCTCACATAGAATACCCTTCTCTTCAAGTCTTTCTCTTAAAACAGGATGAACGATATCTAAGAAGGCGACTTTCATCATCACATAATTCCACTCATCAACGACCCCAGGCTGAAATAAATAATGAGGCCTATGATGTCGTTTGCAGTTGTGATAAATGGTCCTGTGGCAAGCGCGGGATCAATATTTCTCTTCTCTAATACTAGAGGTACAAATGTGCCGAAAAGTGCAGCGAAGACGATAACACATAGAAGAGAAAGGCCTACGATTATGCTCAGCTCCAATCCGTAACTGAGTAAGTATGTGATGATGAAAATAATAACGGAACATATTATACCATTCAGTAGCCCTACGCCTAATTCCTTAGTGAGTCTACTGATAATGTTCGTGGTGTTAATACTCGAAGTGGCTAACCCTTGTACTACAATAGCAGACGATTGTACTCCCACGTTACCCCCCATGGCAGCAATTAATGGGATGAATAATACTAGGGGGTTTATGTCCTCGATATTAAACCATTCAATGACATAAGCGCCGCCAATTCCACCGACCAAACCGATCAACAGCCAAGGAAGCCTAGCTCTAGTTAAAGTGAAAATCGAATCGTGCGACTCTACATCTTCTGAAATTCCAGACGCGAGTTGGTAGTCTTTTTCAGCTTCTTCAATAATCACATCGATCGCGTCGTCAATCGTAATTCTTCCCACTAATATGCCATTAGCGTCAACTACGGGTAATGCTACTAAATCGTATTTTTCCATATAACCTGCCACAACTTCCTCGGTATCAGTATCCTGAACAAAAACAAGGTCGCTGTCGGTCTTTAATTCTCCAACGAGACTTCTGGTGCTAGTAGCGGTTAATAATAATCTCTGCAAGCTGAGTCTGCCTGTGAGCAGTCCTTGAGCATCCACCACATATATCGTGTATACATTACTTATGTCCTCAGCCTGTATGCGCATCTCCTTTATGGCTTGAGTTACAGTCCAAGTTTCTTCAACTCGAACTAATTCCTTTCCCATTAAAGCACCTGCTGTCCCTTCATCATATGTGAGAAGATCTAAGACGTCGGACTTCGTCTCCTCGTCTTTCACGTGAGACATTACTTCCTTTAGCTTTTCATCTGACAAGTCTCCGACTACATCGGCGGCGTCGTCAGACTCAAGTCCCTCAATTACATCCTCGGCAATTTCCTTAGACGTAAGTCTGTTTAAAATACCATCCCGTATCTCGTCATGTAGGTCTACAAGAACTTCTGACTTCAATTCGTCAGAGAGTAGTTTGTATGCCTTGAGGATGTTTTCCGGTTTTAGCTGGTTCAGTACCTCAGCTATATCTGTGGGGTGAAGTGTAGACAGCTGTTCTGAAAGTGCGTCATCACTCCCTTTATCTATTAGCTCTTGAAGCTTAGCAAGGTATTTTTCATTCAACTCTTTCATCCGAATCCCAAATTTAGCAACCCTTTAGCCTTTTCACAGCAAAAAACTTCTTTACTATTTCAGAGCATTCTTCTGCTAGAACGCCTCCAATGATTTCTGTCTTGGGGTGTAGTAAACCATTTTCACCAACTTGACCTCCGTGACCTTCCTTGCTTTTAGCTACTTCCCATCTATCGTAGCCGCGTTTAGGATCGGACGCTCCGTAAACTATTCTTCCTATTCTAGTCCAAAAAGCCGCTCCAGCACACATAGGGCAGGGTTCTAATGTGACGTACAGGGTACACTTGTCTAGAAACTTCCCCCCCACGAACTCAGATGCACTTGTAAAGGCTTGCATCTCAGCGTGAGCAGTGAAGTCGTTCAGTTGCTCACATAGATTATGACCTCTAGCAATTACAGAATTTCCCAGTACTATTACTGCACCTACTGGTACTTCATCTTTATGTCTGGCCTCTTCTGCTTCTAATAAAGCGAGGCGCATAAAACGCTCGTCATCCATACCACAATGTTAGTCACAACACGTTAATTTTGTACCAGCAAAAAGACTAGCTATTCACAATGGGAAAAGATAAACTTAGGAAGTGGGCAGAGAATGCAACTTTTAATCACGTGTTCGAACCTGACTTAAAGGAGGCGGTCAGGGGTGTGGATGCAGATGTAAAGGGGGAATGGGCGAAGGAGGTATTCTTAAATGATAATCCCATTACTTTAGAATTAGGATGTGGGAAGGGTGAGTACACTGTGGGGCTTGCGAAACAATACCCGAACAGAAATTTTATTGGAGTTGATATTAAAGGACATAGGTTTTGGAGAGGAGCAAAGACTGCTAAAGAAGAATCCATCCCTAATGTTGCATTTTTAAGAACAAAAATAGAATTCATTGACCGATATTTCGATAAGGATGAGGTGAGTGAGATTTGGCTTACATTTTCCGACCCACAACCTAAAGACGAAAAAGGCACTAAACGCATCACCTCACCAGTTTACATAGAGCGTTATAAAAAACTCCTCAAACCCGGTAGCATTATCAACGTGAAAACGGATTCTGTTTTGCTTTACGATTTGTCTAAGGAGGGATATTTAGAAAAAGGCTACAACATTCTTCAAGACAGCCAGGATGTTTACGGTGAGTTAGTGAACGAAGTAGATGAAGACCTCAAAGCCGCACTTGAAATTGTGACCTACTACGAGGACCGTTGGCTTTCCGAGGGAAAAAAGATTCACTTCTTACAATTAAAAGTTTGAAAATGGCTGGGACAATAAAATCGGACTTTAACACGGATGTGTTCGATGTAACGAGATTAATCCCCCCAGGCAGAGTAACAGCTTACGGTGCTATAGCTCGTTACCTGGGAGACGCACGTGCTAGTCGGAGAGTGGGGTGGGCATTAAACAAGAGTTTCAATGTAGAGCCTAATTTCCCCGCTCACAGAGTCGTTAATAGATTAGGAATGCTTTCAGGAGCTTTACATTTCACTTCGGACAATCCTATGGAGAACGAATTAAAAAAGGAGGCTGTGCTCGTCAAAGACGGACAAGTAGTTGATTTTGACAAGGTGTTTTGGGACCCTATGACCGAACTTTGACCTCTAATCTAGAATATGTCACAGAAGGAAAATACAGTACTCACTAAAGAGGCCCTAGTCGCCGCATTGAGTGGCGTGATGGAACCAGATTTAGGCAAGGACCTTGTGAGTCTTGAACTAATTAGTGACCTAGATATTTCATCGGGGAAAGTGAAAATGGTTGTTAAATCTAGCAACCCAGCTATGCATGCTAGACAACGCATGCAAGAAGCTGTAGAGTTTGCAATAGAGAGAGCTTTCGGAAGTGATATTAAAACGGATATCTCTGTAGTGCCTCTTGGCGCCGAGGACAGAACCCTTGAGACAAGGAAGGTGTTGCCTGGGGTTAAGCAGATAATCGCTATAGCTTCTGGTAAAGGTGGAGTTGGAAAAAGTACTGTTAGTTCTAATCTTGCTGTAGCCCTAGCTCAGCTTGGATATAAGGTGGGGATTTGTGATGCGGATATTTACGGTCCTAGCATACCGACTATGTTCGGTGTCGTAGACGAGAAACCTCTCCCTGTAGAGGTTAATGGGAAGCAGCTCATGAAGCCAGTTGAGAAGTACGGTGTAAAGATTCTTTCAATAGGATTCTTCGCCGACCCTGACCAAGCGATTGTTTGGCGTGGACCCATGGCAAGTAAGGCGTTGAAGCAGCTGTTCACTGAGGCGGACTGGGGTGATCTTGATTATATGATAATCGACCTTCCTCCAGGCACAGGAGATATTCATCTTTCTTTAGTCCAAACCGTTCCGCTCACCGGAGCCGTTATCGTTTCTACCCCACAAGATGTCGCACTAGCTGATGCTCGAAAGGCAGTAGGGATGTTTAAGTTAGAAGCCATTAACGTGCCTGTTATAGGAATGGTAGAGAACATGGCGTACTTCACTCCACCTGATGCTCCAGATAAGAAGTACCACATTTTCGGGAGAGATGGAGTGAAAAGATTAGCTGAATCCATGGAAGTTCAGTTTTTAGGGGAATTACCACTTATGCAAACAGTTAGAGAAGCTGGTGATGTAGGGAGGCCTGCAGTTATGCAAAGTGATTCTGACGCTTCTGCTGCTTTTCGTGCTGTGGTTGCTAAATTGCTCAAAGTCTCGGGAAAAAATGTATAAAAAATGAATGAGCCTACGATTTTAAACCCATCAGAATTCGGTAAGCACGAAGAGTTAGCAACTAGAATACAAGGTGCAATTGCTCAGCTTAGACCTTATCTAGAAGCTGATGAAGGAAATATTACCCTAGTGGAGATCACTGATGATCTGAATATTAAGCTTAAACTACACGGTTCATGCGTAGACTGTTCTTTGATAAACATGACGATGAAGGGAGGAGTGGAGTCAGCTATCAGATCTGTGGCTCCTGAAGTGTTTAATATTGATGCAATCAACATATGATCCAGACAGACATTCTTATTATTGGTGCAGGCCCATGCGGTCTGTTTACCGTTTTCGAAGCGGGTCTTCTAAAACTCAGATGCCATCTTATCGACGCTCTTCCTCAACCAGGAGGCCAGTGTTCTGAGATTTATCCAAAGAAACCCATATTTGATATCCCTGCTTACCCGGAAATTCTAGCCGGTGATCTAACGGAGAAGTTGTTAGAACAAATTGCACCGTTTAAACCTGGCTTTACGCTAGGCGAGCGAGCCGAATCTATCGTAAAAGACGATGAAGATCAATTCATTTTAACCACTAATAAAGGCACCCAACATAGGGCCCCAATTATCGCAATTGCGGCCGGATTAGGATGTTTCGAGCCACGGAAGCCACCCGTTGAAAATCTTATTGACTATGAGGACAAGGGGGTGGAGTATATAATCAAGGATCCAGTGTTCTATAGAGGTAAAAACGTGGTGATTTCTGGAGGAGGAGATTCTGCATTGGATTGGACGAATTTTTTAGCCGATGGAATTGCCAGTAAAGTTACTCTCGTTCATAGACGTCCCACTTTTAGAGGTCATCCAGACAGCGTACAGAAGGTGATGGATCTGGCAGAAGCAGGTAAAATAAATCTTGTAGTAAACTGTGAAGTAGTAGGAGTTGAGGGAGAGGGAAAGCTAGAGGGCTTAGTGGTGAAGCATAAAACTGACGGTTTAAAGACTATCCAAGCAGATCACTGGGTTCCTTTGTTTGGCTTAAGCCCTAAACTCGGACCTATAGGCCAGTGGAACCTGAATATCGATAAGAACGCTATTGAAGTAGACACCTTTGATTACCAAACCAACATTCCAGGCATTTACGCTATCGGAGACATCAACACATATCCGGGAAAGTTGAAGCTTATCCTTTGTGGTTTCCACGAAGCGACTTTGATGGTCCAAAGCGCTTTTAAACGTATCTACCCAGATAAGAACTTGGTCCTCAAATACACCACAGTTAACGGTATCAACGGTTTCGATTAACTAGATTTCGAGAATATCTAATGTCAGTTCAGGAAAATATCATAAGTGTCATTGTAGTGGACAGGGAAGGAGTTCGCCATGAATTGGAAGCGCCCACGGATATGAGCATGAATATGATGGAACTCTGTAAGAGTTACGAACTCCCCGTTGAAGGTACTTGTGGAGGGATGGCTATGTGTGCAAGCTGTCATATGTATGTGTCTAGCAATCATGTTCTAACACAAAGATCTGTAGACGAAGAGGATATGCTAGATGAGGCTTTTCATGTTGAAGATAATAGCCGTCTTGGGTGCCAAATCCACCTCAGCAACGACCTAGATGGTCTTGAGGTAAAGCTCGCCCCGGTGGGGTGAAAACGTCTTGTGATAGGTGAGTAATGCAACCTTATGATGAGTTTAGTTGTTTCTATTATAGAAATATACAAAACATGATGTTACCTCTACTCTTCATATTAATGATGTCTTTGCAAGTTTCACTTTTCATGGATCATGAAAAAATTGACATACATGATTTATGGTCTGCAGATGGTGACAGATCGGATCTACTTTACTTTGAATCTGTTCCCGAACATATTTCTAATTCTTTTTGTGATATGGATTACATGACCAAAGACCTTTAAAATGTATTTGTCATTATGCCATCTATCACTTTCAAAGCCATACAAGTTGTTTGTCTGTTTGCTATAGGATTCCTTCCATACGCAAACGTCTTTTCTCAGCTGCCAGGATGCGCCCAAATTGATCTAGGCCCCGACACCACTATTTGTTTTAATTCGTCATGTGTTACCCTCGAAGCAACCGTCGTTGAAGTGGGACTCACAGACACGTATAGTGTGTCAAGTATCCCTTATCTTCCTGTGTACCCGTACTCTCAAGGAACGCCTATCATAGTAGGTATCGATGACGTTTGGAGTGAAATTATTCCTTTACCATTTAATTTTTGCTTTTTCGGAAATACATATTCAGAAATTGTCGTAGGATCCAATGGAGTTTTGTCATTCGATGTTTCTTTAGCTAGCCCACCCAACTTTGATGATGGAAGTGCAACGTATTGTGAGTGGGAGTTCACTGAATCGATTCCTAGTACAGCGGGTATTCCTTACCCCAACTCCATCAACGGTGTGTATCACGACATTGACCCTTTTATTGGTGGTGACATTAAGTTCGATATATCCGGGGTATATCCTTGCAGAACATTCGTAGTTAATTTCCTGGAGGTTCCACACTATTCATGTAATAGTTTGCTGTCTACTCATCAAATAGTTCTTTATGAAACGACAAATATTATTGAGATATATGTTCTGGATAAACCTACATGTACAGCGTGGAACAATGGCAATGCTCTGATAGGAATACAAAATGATACAGGGACTTTAGGATATGCACCTCCTAATAGAAATACAGGGCCTTGGTCCACCACGAACGAAGCCTGGAGGTTTTCTCCGAACGGAATAGGCGCATACTCAATTGAGTGGCATGATGCTTTAGAAAATGTGATAGGTACATCAGCAACTTTGGAGGTTTGTCCTATTGAATCTACTACATATTCAGCAACAGTTACATATGATATTTGTGATGGTACACAAGTTGACGAAGTTGATGTAATAAATGTTGTATTAGCTAACGCTCAATCCACTTCATTAACTACTGTCAGTGCTTGTTATAACTACATTTGGAATGGTGAGTTTTATAATACATCAGGTTCTTATGATTTCATCACGACTAACTCAGTGGGGTGTGATTCTATAGCTACTCTAAATCTTGAGATATTCAACTACATCAGTTCATATTCTACCGTAGACACATGTGACCCATACGAATGGAATGAAGTCACATACACATCATCAGGTATTTATAGTTTCGCAACTATCAGTTCTAATGGATGTGATTCAACAGCAATTCTAGATCTTGAAGTATTAGCTGCTAGCGCTTCTTTAAGCTCTATCAATTCTTGTATATCTTATGATTGGAACGGATTGACTTACACCGCATCCGGTTCGTATGACTTCATGGCTGTTAACTCTGTAGGATGTGATAGTACTGCGACCTTGGATCTGACCATCACCCAGCCTACTACTTCTTTAAGTTCAGCTGTTTCTTGTGTCGAGTATTTGTGGAATGGAGTTACTTACACGGCTTCAGGTTCGTA
>CAWVZZ010000061.1:0-11248 GCA_963934745.1 uncultured Flavobacteriales bacterium
CGTTAGAGTGTGATCTGTCGTTAAGGCTGCATCTATAACTTCGTTTCCTAGCGCTGTTGTTAGTCCCCATGCCACCTGTGAATTTCCCTCAATATCTGTAGTCCAAGTGAGATCGAAGGATGATGTGGTGATATTCTCTTGTATGACTTCGCTCGTAATGCATATACCAGAAGTAGATATCATATCTGATGCTCCCCTCGGAAGTAGTTGGTAGCCACCGTAACCGTCGAATGAGAACTGAGAAACTATTCCTACGAGGTCCATCTCACATCCATTCAATGTAGTTCCTACAAGTGAATTTGAAGAACGGATATACACAATTCCATCCTGTCCACCAGAGGTGAATGTGTAGGTGGCGTTGCCTTCTATGATTTGGCCTCCAGCATCAAAAGATGTATTAGGGATAATGACGATCTCGCCTTCCAAGCTCTCATTGAGTTGACTAGGAGTCACCACTTGAGCCTCGGGAAGAGGGTTGCCAGAACTAAGGACATCAACCTGGGTTAGGTCAGGACCTATCTCTAGAAGTCCGTTGTACTCCGTTATCTCACCTGTAACCGTTACCTCGTCACCTGGGTTAGGTTCTGCAGCCCAATCACTCCAGTCTGAACCTGGGTAAAGTGCGATTCCGGCTGAAGCATCTTGTAAATAACGAACAGATCCGAGGTCGTCTCCGCTAGTGATTATACCTGTGACGGTGACTGTTTGGCCTACGTTGTAGTTCGTACGTGCGTCGAGTATATCTGTCTGAGCTGAGGTTTCCGAAGTGGAAAAAAGAAAAGCAGATACTAGAACTGCAGTGAGGGTTGAATGATTAAGTATATTCATAATATGTGTTTAAAATCTGACGCGGACTGAGAAATTAGAGCGGAATCCATAGCCCATGTAAACGCTAGCTGAAGCTGCGTCGAAATTATTTTCTGTAAATGCGTATGTGCGGTTAGGGTCGTTGAAATACCACTCGCCGTAAGGATCGTTGTTCTGGGCGTTAACTAGGTAAACCTTGTTGAGTACATTAAAGGCACTTAATCTAAAGTCAACTTGAGAGTCCTTCAAGTCCAAAGTATAGCCCATATGAAGATCTAATAGTCCATATGCGGGTAGCTGCCAAGACTGTCGGCCTTCATTATCTCCGTTAAGTGAGAAGGGATCAAAGTCTGCATAGAATCTATCAAAGAATGTGTAACGTGGTTTTACGTAAAAACCGTTCTTGCGGTAGCGGAGAGCAAATCCTATTTGGGTTTGGGGTGCATCACCTACACTAACCCCTGCAGCATTGTATTGAACCACAATATTATCTCCGTATTGATCGACGTAGGGTAAAAGCGTTGCCTCATCTAATAACACTAGGCTATCCTCAGAGCTAGTCCATCTCCAATCCCCTAAACTCGCGTACCCCTCCAAGGTGAGCTCGCGACTTACGCGATATCCGAAGTCGAACTCAGCTCCTTTATGAAGAGCGCTCATGGAATTGATATTCGCTCTAACGAAATCGCCATCAATTGTTTCAAAGGACAGTAAACTCTGGAGTGGCCTATTCTGCCAATCCGTATAATATCCATTAAGATTAAAAGTCCAAAGATCCCGACTCCATTTTACCCCTAGCTCTACAGAATTGATTATTTCATTCTGAGTATTCTCAACGAACTCGTTATCATATCCAATCACGTTTGAAAACACTGGAGTCCTGTTCAAGTGACCTATGTTCATGAATACATCAGTCCACTCGTTAACATTCACATTTCCACCACCCTTAATAGTAAATCCAGGAATAGATTTCCAACCAGAACTGTTGTGTACCATCTCGCCAGAAACTGAGTCCTGTTCCATAGACCTGAAGTAATCAACTCTTTTATAACTCTGCGTCACTGTACTCAAGTTGAAGAAACAATTATACCAAGGCCCCTTGTACTCAACTAAAGCAAAAGCACCTAACCATCGCACAAAGGCATCGTTATGATATCCTATTGTATCACCCACGACGTGCATGGGCTGAGAATCGTTTGCATCGTCTTGATTCACAAAGTAATCTCCTCCGATTAAATCATGAACAGTGCTATAATGTTCTCCTTGATAGGTTCTTACATCTACACCTCCCGAGAAAGTGAGCTTATCACTGCTCTCATATCTAAAAGTAGAAAGCGCACCGTACCAGTAATGATTATTATAAAGCTTGCGCAAAACCCTTGAACTCTTTAAAAGCGAGTCTGAATATGTTGGATCTATAGGTGGCCCAAACAGCCCACCAACAGTGTTGTTATCCCAGAATTTCTGAAAGTCCACTTGACCACCAGCTGTATAATCACCTGATCCTAGAGAATTTTCTAATCTAGTCCCACCTCCAAAACCGTATGAGGCATATGCAGTTGTGGAGACATACAGCTTATCTGTAGCTTTCCAGCTGTGACGGAAAGAAAGAAGGGGTTTATGGTATTTGTTTTGGCGCTCGTAGAGTACATCTCCATTCAACTTGCCCCAGTGCACGTTATAAGTTAAACCCATATCGCGAAGTCCAGTAGTGTCAATATAATTAGTACTCGTCATTTCGTCCTCAAAGGGCACGGCTCCTTCATCAGAATCGTAACCATACTGATTATTCAAAGCTGCAAAAGCTATTTGCTCCTCTTCTAACGAAAGGGTTCCATCATTAAAAATCGCATCATATGCTTGACTGTACTGGGTCATATTATTATACTCTTCATCAGTTCCCGTAAAAAGGCTACGAGCATATTCTGGGCTATGGGTTCCTATACGCTGTTGGTATCCGCGGGCTGAATTTTCTGAGGGCGCTCCGGTAGCACTGAATGAAATTATGTGATTACCTAACTCTTTCTGGACTTTACCGTAGTAGAACCAGGAATTAGTGTAGGTCTGATCAATGTATCCACCACCGTGCTTGTAGCTGCCCGCAACTGTATAGCCCCAGCCACCATCTAATCGGCCACTCGTGTGCCCTAGGGTGGTGCGTGTCATTCCGAAGCTGCCTATCTCCTGCTTTACACTGGTCTTTTTCTTATTTTCAATACCCTGGGTAATGATATTGACTGTACCACCGATAGCGGGAAGAGCGAGTTTTGAGGCGCCGAGTCCACGCTGCACTTGCATTGTTTGGGTTACGAGATCTAACCCGAACCAGTTATTCCAATACACACCACCACTCTCCATGTCATTAACAGGTATTCCATCGATTAGTACACTGACGTTGCGCTGCTTGAAGCCACGAATACTGATACTGGGGCCGTTATCATCTGATCCTGCCTGAGTGGCGTAAACTCCGGGAGTGGAATTTAAGATCATAGGTATGGGCTGAGATCCAAGTTCTTCCTGGATTTGAAGTGGCTTGATGTTAGAGAAGGCAACTGGTGTTTCCCTTTCAATTGCTATATCGGCCACAATCCTAGCTGCTTGAAGGAGGATGGTTTGGAGTTTGAAGTTTACGACATGTGTTGAATTAGACTTCACGACCACTTCCTTTACCATAATCTCATATCCCACATATGAAATCTTTAGACTATAAGTCCCAGGGGTTAGAGTAATAGTATACTGTCCATCGAAATCAGTTAATACTCCCTGAGATGCACCTGCTGCGCCGTAAATAACAGCAGCTTGAATTAACGACTCTCCTGTTATAGCATCGGATACGAGGCCGCGGACGAGTCCTGTTTGGGCTTTAGCTAAATTAAAAGAGACAGAAAGGAAGGTCACACAAATCGCAAGACCTATAGACTTAAATAATTTCATGGAAGACTGTGAAAAGTTCGTGTGAGGTTATCTAATAACGATGCGATGGGCGAACGTTACACCACTTTCATATGTCATATTAACGAAGTAAAATCCAGCATCCCAATCTTCGCAAGACACCTGCCAGGTTCGGATGTCTGAAGATGGCAATTGCTCTAGAACTAGACGACCCTCAGGGCTATAAACTTCTATCTTCATAATTGAAACACCACTCTCTATGGTGAACACTCCGTTTACAGTAGGGTTAGGATAAACATTTGTTGAGGGCTCTTGGATGATGTTATGAATCCCCGAAGTACCGCAAAGGCAGCTATGAGAACCTAAACCATCCCATGTATTAACGGTAAGTGTGTCATACTCAAGGAATGTATCGAACACAACTGGTGGAATGGTGACACCTTGAACAACCTCGTACTTTCGTCGAAGTGTATGGTTAGATGTCAGCCAAGCAGCTCCATCTCCCACATCAGTGAATCCGTTAGCTGCGTCGTTAGTCCAAGCAGTACCTGGATCCTCTCCTGGCTTGCCGAAAATATCAATAACTATGGTTCCATTTTTCACTAAAACTAGAGCGTCGTCTCCATTGAAATAAGTTGGAGCAGGATATGGATTGTCTAGCTGATCAGCTAATAGCTGTAATGCAGGGTCACATGCTGGTGAGATTGCACCACCTCCGAGATCGACGTCTTCTGTTTGGCCATTAACAAGAACCCAAGTAGTCAGAGGAGCAAGCATTCCAAATAATTGAGTTTCATCCGTCATCCCAGCCTCTCCATTACTCCAACGTTGTAATTGATACACGCTCAAATCAATAGTTGCGCTCGTAGGATTGAAGAACTCCAAGCATTTATTATTCCCCGTTCCCTCAACATATTCAGAGATAAACAAATCGGTGCATCCTACTATCTGTGCGTTGATATTATTAACCGCGAATAGAAGAGTGAAAACAGAAATTGAAAGTAAAGATTTACGCATATTGATTGCTTAAGTGTTTATTGAATCCAAACTTACAGATAAACTCAGCTATTAGGGTAGATTAAGTGAGTATCTTTCGAGTAATGAAGCATCTTTTTTCTAACAAAAAAATTTTAGCGAGTCTAACTACCATTACTCTTGTGCTCATTTCTTGTGTTTTCGTGATGATGAATCTTTCTGAACAACAGGAGAAGAAGTCAGCTTACGCCAAACTCAAACCCTGGGAAGCCGCCTCATTTAAATGGTCATACCCGGACTCTGATTGGAGTGTGTACGAAGCTGATGCGGCTTTAGAAACCGTGCGTAGGCATTTCGAGGATGCCGAAGTTGAAGGCGGTTCTCGAAACATTGGCGGATCATGGCGAATGGAAGGCCCGCAGAATATAGGTGGTAGAATTAATGCTCTGAAAGCCGACCCATTTAATCCAGATAGGATTTTCGCGGGGAGTGCAGCCGGTGGGCTCTTTATTACAGAGGATGGAGGCGATAACTGGGTTTCGGCAACTGATGATTTCGCTTGGATGGCGATGGGATCGATAGAATTCCACCCGACTGAGGAAGGCACCGTTTATATAGGCACTGGCGACCCCCAAATCAGTAGCCATCCAAGGATAGGAAATGGAGTTTGGAAGTCAACAGACTTCGGGCAGAATTGGGAACATCTAGGACTTGATAGCGCTAGAATCATCAGTCAATTGATGGTACTCGAAAACAATCCGTCAATTATAATGGCAGCCACCATGGGAAACCCCGCGGTTAGCGGCCCCGACAGAGGTCTGTACAGGAGCGTGAATTCCGGAGACTCGTGGACACAGGTGCTACTACCCTCAGACTCGGCTGGAGTCAATGACATAGCATACGACCCCTCAACAGGAATTATGATCGCGGCTGGGTGGAATAGACTTCGCAACTCAACAAGAAGTCTGGTTTTCGGGGCGGAATCAATATTATACAGATCCACTGACCAGGGTATTAACTGGGAACCCATCGAAAATCCATGGGGTGACGAGGAGAGATGCCGGATAGGTCTTTCAGAAATAGACGGAAGGTTCTACGCTTTAGTAGTAGGCCTGAATATGCAGCTCGATAATATTTACCGAAGTGTTGACGGGGGAGTAACGTGGACTCCTATTATTCCCGAAGGAGAACAACCTAACAACGCGCTGGGAGGTTTTGGATGGTATTTCTCGAAGATTAGGGTTAACCCATGGAACCAGAATGACATTACTTTCTTAGGGGTGGATATTTGGAATTCGTTAGACGGAGGACTGACCTGGACCCAAATGGCCCCTATATGGTGGGAATACACTGTTCATGCAGACAAACATGACCTACAATGGACGGGACCTAATAGCTGCATCCTAGCTACGGACGGTGGAGCGTACAGAACTGACGATCACGGTGAAACCTGGACTGACATAGAAGATCTACCTAACTCACAGTTCTACCGAGTTGAGTGGAATCCTCATGCGCCTGGGTTATATACTGGAGGAGCTCAAGATAACGGCACCACTACTGGCTCGTACGAGAATTTAACGGGATGGAATAGAGACAGAGGTGGCGATGGTTTCACTCCACTTTTCCACCCTTACGAGCCTAACTTCCGCATCGCTACAGTCCAAAACGCTGTTTTCGCGTACTCTCTAGATCCACCCACTGATATTTACTACGACTGGACCACAATTGCCGACACGGATTATGACGACAGGAACGGCTGGGACTCTCCCATTATCATCCACCCCGCTAACCCCGATCATCTATGGACAGGCACTCAACGAATGTGGAAAATGGAAGGCGGGCCTTGGGGAGAATGGGGAAACATGAGTGACGACCTCACCTACAACATAGAGCCTGCGTTGAGCTACCGAGTAATAACAACCATTGCGGGTTCGCCATTCGATGAGAATAAAGTTGCTGCTGGAACAGCCGACGGAAGGGTTTGGTATACTGATGATGGAGGAGTTTCTTGGAATGAGATGGGTGCCGGACTCCCGGACAGATATGTGACCGATGTATACTTCGACCCGTTCCACGAGGATTCTATTTTCTGCACGGTAAGTGGTTACCGTGATTACGCTTACACGCCACACATTCTGAAAGCTGAACTTGGCGGAGCATGGCATTCTATAGCAGGAGATCTTCCGGAGCATCCTATGAATTCTGTGGTGGCACTGAGTGAGGAGGTTTGGTGCGTGGCATCTGACGCGGGAGTTTATGCCACTGTAAATGCAGGAACTAACTGGGAGCGCCTAGGCGAAATGCCCTGGATTCCTGTTTACGACCTCGTTGTAGATCCTGTAGAAAACCGTTTAGTGGCAGGAACATTCGCGCGCTCCATTCAGAGCTTCCCCACCGACTCCATCCTCGCAGGCACGCCCCCGATTATAATCACTTGCGATGAGGACATCGTTATAAATGGAATTATCGACACCATGGATGTGCTATTGCTCCTAAGCCAGTACGGATGCTCCACGGGGAATTGCCCTGCCGACATCACGGGTGACGGAAGCGTGAACTCCGCTGACCTACTAGCTCTACTAGCTATGTACGGGCAGCTTTGTATAGATTAGGTGCTTTTAAAAAAAGGTTCTAAAAGAAAAATCCTACTCTCCGAAGAAAGTAGGATTAATGCTTAAAAGAGGTGGAAGCCTTCTTTGTCAGCGTGTTTTGCAACTTGACTTTCGGATTGCTCCAAAAGACTTTGCAAAAGTAACACAACCTAAGGAAGGTATCTAGAATTAATAGGCAATAAAAAAGCCAATCTAAATTAGACTGGCTTTTTAAAATTTTAATGAAAAGTAACTACTAGAGTACTTTAACATTTACTGCGTTAAGACCTTTAGGACCTTCTTCGATGTCGAAACTAACATTGTCTCCTTCTCTGATATCCTCGCTTAGTGCATTTGCGTGAACAAAAACATCTTTTCCTCCTTCTTCTGGAGTAATGAATCCAAATCCTTTTGAATCATTGAAAAACTTTACTGTACCGTTACTCATATCTATAAATTTTAATTGAACGGCAAAACTACACATTTTTTAACTATGTTCGACAATAAAAACAATATTAATAATTGCAAGGCAACACACGCATAATAAGATGTGGTGACTAGCGCGCGGGGATTTGGTCTTTAATCTTTTTAGTTAAAGAATCTCTCACCAGATCATAACTATGAATCAACAGATCCCAAAACAACTCGGCCGCCACATCTGAATCCGGCTCGGGCATCACAGTATTCCAATGCAATTTATTCATATGGTATCCAGGCTTAACGCCTTCAAATTGTTCCCTCAACTCTAATGCTCTTTCTGGATCACACTTTAAGTTGACTCCCGTGAAGTTTTCGAGATTTAGTAAAGCGAACATTTTCATGCTACCCTCCACCCCTACTTTGAATACTAAAGTGTTGCTATCAAAAGGAAACCCCTGTGTCACTCCAGGCAAAGAAGCAGCGAACTCAAGTATAGTTTCTGCGTTAACCTCTGCAAATAATTTTCGATTCATTACTTTAGCTTTATGGATGTAAAAGACAACTCAGGAAAAATCCTTTTAGACGGAGATACCGTTATGCTCACAAGAACTCTCAAAGCTAAGGGAGTTCCGAAGCCTATGAAGCAAGGCACGAAAATTAAGAATATTCGTCTAACGGATAACGATTATGAGGTGAATTGCCGCATCAATAAAACACAGATGGTGATTAAGACTGAGTACTTGAAGAAAATCGGGTAAGGAAGAGGGCTTTGCGCCCGCCTTTTAAGACGTCTTAAACGAATCGCCTATAAGCATTCTCATCTCTGCTAATTCCGATTTGGAGAAATCGCGCCAAGTACCTTCCGGCATGTCGAGGAATATATTCATGATGCGCACCCTCTTTAACCTTCCCACCCTGTAACCGAAGTGCTCACACATGCGGCGAATCTGACGATTGAGGCCCTGAGTTAGGATGATGCGGAATTCGCGGTCTCCTGTTTGTTCTACAAAACACTTACTCGTAACCGTATCCAGGATAGGCACGCCGTTACCCATATCGCGGATGAAATTCCCCATGATAATCCTATCGACAGTGACGATATATTCCTTCTCGTGCTGGTTCTTCGCGCGCAAAATCTTATTGACGATATCGCCATCATTCGTGAGAAAAATCAAGCCCTCACTAGGTTTATCCAGCCTACCGATAGGGAAAATACGAGTGGGATATCCGATATAATCGATAATATTCCTTTCCTCCCTCTGGCTATCGGTGGTACAAACAATCCCTACGGGTTTATGAAAGGCGATATAAACCAACTCATCCTCCCCGTTCTTCACAAGCTTTCCATCTACCCTCACCTCATCCCCTTCGGCCACCTTAGTCCCCATCTCCGGGACCTTCCCGTTCAGCGTCACCCTACCTGCATCAATTAATTTATCCGCTGCTCGACGAGAACAAAAGCCCGCTTCACTTAAAAACTTATTGATTCTCGTTAACATGTTGCAAATGTCGTACTTGTTATTTAAAGACGTGCAACCAATCTTTGTTTAGCACGTTTATATTTTAGCCGCAAGCAAATTTGTAAACCTGTAAGAAGAATAAATATGAGCAACTGATAAGAATGCACTTTAAAAATTTAGCCAACCTACCCTCTCTTTGCCTCATCGCGCTATTGAGTGTTTTTTCATTTTCTAATTCTCTAGCCCAAACCGACTGTGAAGTCGAAGTCACATTTACTTGGACTTTGGACAGCGATTGGTGCGAGTCTTGGTGTAAGGTCCGCAATTCTGACAATAATTTAGTAGCTGGGTATTTTTCTGCATGCCAAAACCAAGGCTGCTCTGCTTGCGATATCGACGACCTCTATGGTTGGACCGGTCAACCTATGAATGCCACCCTAGCAAACGGCACTTACATCATCACCCAAACAATCTCCCTTCCAGAAGGCGAATACACCATAGAGATGCACGATGGTTATGGTGACGGCTGGAGCGATAACGCAACTGGCGGAGTCGATGCTCTCACCATTACCGGTAATATCATTTACCACATAGATTTCACGTCGGGATTTTCTACCACAGGTGAGATCACTCTTTCATGTGACGCCGATCTTCCGGGGTGTACCGATGATATCGCCTGTAACTACAATTCCAACGCTGGATCTGATGACGGGTCGTGTCTGTACTTTGACTCTTGTGGAATCTGTGACGGATCGGGCATCCCTGATGGGTACTGCGACTGTATAGGCAACACCCTCGATGCCATCGGTGATTGTGGTGGAGACTGCCTTGTCGACTACGATAACGACGGCATTTGTGATGACTGTCCTGGAACAGTTGACGAATGCGGCACCTGCAATGGTATGGGTGCCATCTTTGAATGCGGTTGTGAGGATATGCCAGATGGGGATTGTGATTGTTTCGGCAATCAACTCGACGCTATAGGCGTATGTGGCGGTCCGTGCGAATTCGATGTAAACAATAACGGCGTATGTGATAATTACGAAATCCCTGGTTGCATTGACACCAATGCCTGTAACTACGCTAGCTGGGCAACTGTAGATGACGGCACTTGCGAATACTGCTCTTGCGTAACTGTCGAAGAATACTCACTTACCATTGAAGCCACGGCGCCAGTGGCAGTTGAAGGAACCACGTATAGGTTCTACGTCAATATGACGAATACAACTGACCACCTGAGCGCCGTTTTCGGTGACTCCTCCACCCCTATGGAAATTAACACTCCTGCAGGAGCCTTTAATTCTATTTACAATTCAAGTTGGAGTGCGTCCGGGATCAACCCCGCATTTTTCTCTTTCTTTCCAGAGCTAGCTGACGATTCTTTCGCAACAGTAGGACTTGATGTCCCGGCTTTAGCTTCAGGAATGGCAAATGCTGAAGACCCTTCACTTGTAGAAGATAGCACACAGCCCATCACTCCATACTTTGTCACAAATGGAGCTCAGCAGCTTCTAGCCAACACATTCACCGGCGCAACATATTTCGTTCTCAACACAGCGAGTAACGGAAAGCCCGATGCGGATATGCGAGTTCTCATCCTACAAATAACCACGACTGGCAGCATAAGCGGAATTCTGAACTACCAAGTATTTCCTTTTGGGATAGGTGCAAACCAAATCCAGCGCACAATAGAATTTAACGGTGATGGAGAATTCGGTGGAGGTGGAACTGAATTATGTGGATGTATATCTGTAAACGCATGCAACTACAATTCAGACGCGATATATGATGACGGAAGTTGTGAGTACAACGACCAATGTGGTATCTGCGACGGTCCTGGCCCTATCTACGAATGTGGTTGTTATGACATTCCTGAGGGAGACTGTGACTGCTCGGGCAATCAGCTCGACGCTTTTGGAGTATGTGGTGGAGATTGCACGGCTGACATCGACACAGACGGTATTTGTGATGACGTAGACGAGTGCGTGGGTTCTTACGACTCGTGTGGAGTATGTAACGGACCGGGAGAGGTTTACGAATGTGGATGCGAGGATATTCCTGAGGGAGATTGCGATTGTGAAGGGAACGAGCTAGATGCGCTTG
>CAWVZZ010000062.1:0-11125 GCA_963934745.1 uncultured Flavobacteriales bacterium
CTTCGGTCATCGTATCACTTAATTTAGGCATTCTGACAATTTCAGCCATGATCTTGTAATTTTATATTATTAGTCCTTAACGAACGGATAATCTTCTTGGGTATAAACGTCCTCATACAATTCGTGTGGTTCTGGCTTAGGACTTTCTTCAGCAAAAACAACAGCTTCTTCAATAACGGACTTAACTTCTTTCTCAATTGATTTGAGTTCTTCCTCTGTCATCCACTTCTGATCTAAAAGGATCTTGCGAACGTGTTGGATGGGGTCTTGGTTTTGGTAAGATGCTACTTCCTCCTTAGTTCGATACTTCTGTGGGTCAGACATAGAATGACCTTTGTATCTGTACGTTTCAATATTCAATAATGTTGGACCGTCTCCCTTTCTTCCTCTTGCTGCTGCTCTTTTAATCGCAGCACAAACATCCTCAGGACTCATTCCATCTACCGTCTCTGAAGGCATGTCATAACTAAGAGCCATTTTCGACATATCGTGAACGTTGGTAGTGCGCTCTACGCTTGTTCCCATTGCATACTGGTTATTCTCAATAAGGTAAATCACCGGTAATTTCCAAAGCATTGCCATGTTAAAGGCTTCGTGGAGAATTCCCTGCCTAGCAGCTCCATCACCCATAAAACAGATAGTAACATGGTCCTCATCTCTATATTTATCAGCAAATGCGATACCCGCTCCTAGGCCTATTTGGCCTCCCACAATACCGTGACCTCCAAAAAGATTTCTTTCCTTATCGAACATATGCATAGAGCCGCCCTTACCCTTAGAACTTCCAGTCACCTTTCCATAAAGCTCAGCCATAACCACTTTCGGGTCAGTCCCTAAAGCAAGTGGGTGTGCGTGGTCTCTGTATGCGGTAATAACTCTATCAGTAGGTTTAATTGCCTCTACCATGCCAGATAAAACAGCCTCCTGTCCTATATACAAATGACAAAACCCTCCAAATTTCTGTTGGATATATAATTGACCGCATTTCTCCTCGAATTTGCGCATCAAGTACATCTCTTTAAACCACTTGCGGTACACAGCCTCGCTGTGCGGAAGTTTATTAGTCTTTTTCTTAGCCATAGATTAAGATTCTGATGAACGCAAAGATAGCAAGTCGGCACAATAAACCTGCTTAGTTTTCGTATCTTTACCAAACCTGTAAGAAATACACGTTTTGGACCTTAAAAAGAGCTTTTCTACATATTCTCCTATTTCACTTTCCGGCCTAGATGAGGTCGCTCTGATGGATAGACGCGAAGAAAAGTTCGTTGTTCCAGATTTTTGGTGTACCGATATTGCTACTCAACTCGATTCTTCCTATAAAATCTTAGAGATTGAAGGCCAAAGGAGCTTCAGGTACGACAACCTTTATTTCGATACCCCAGAAAACATCACTCTTGAGGACCATATACGCGGCCGTAAGTGCAGATATAAAGTTCGCATCCGTTCTTATGTAAGTTCTAACCTCACTTTTCTTGAAGTAAAAAAAAGAAACATCCACGGACGCTCGGTTAAACGCCGGATAAAACGTTCTAATGACGTTAAATGGGATACCCCTCTGACTACTAAAGAGAGGCAGTTTATTCATAAGCACGTCCCGTTTGCTAACGATTTTCAACCTGCTTTATACAGTAGATACACAAGGTTTACCCTGGCTAGCATTGAACGTGGTGAACGCATTACTTTCGACACTTCACTTGAGTTTACTTCTATGTCTGGCATACAAGTCACCCCCCTATCTGGGTTAAGTATCGTAGAGTTGAAACAAAACGAAACCGACAGAAGATCACCTCTTCACAAAGCATTCAAGTCTCGAGAAGATAGAATTACACCGCTTGGTCGCGGTATTAGAGTTAGTAAATATGTAATAGGAAGACTTAATTCAGATGAAAGTATATCCTGTCGTACCTACCTTTCGAGTCTTAAAAAATTGAAACGCGCTACTAGCATTGCAAAAGCGCAAGCAGCAAATTAAGTAACACATGGAACCACAAGTAATTGCAGATATAGCAGCTGAAGTCTCTAAGGCACCTTTCTCGATTTACGATTTAGGCCTTGGCTTTATCATTAATCTAATTTCTAGCTTAATAGTAGTGAGGGTTATATACAACCTTGCTTCTCAGCGCCGTGACTTTGTTTTCACGTTCATGCTAGTCTCAACTTCAGTGTTTTTCCTCTGCTCAGTACTTAGCAATATCGATATAGAATTAGGGTTCGCATTAGGACTTTTTGCTATTTTCAGCATCATCAGGTATAGAACTGACGCCATCCCTATTAGGGAAATGTCATACCTATTTATCGTTATCTCGCTCGCTGTAATAAACGCATTAGGACCAAGTGCTGAAGAATTCAGTTGGTTAATAATTGCATCCGCTAACGTGGGCATTTGGGCACTTGCATTCGTACTTGAACGACTTTGGTTCGTTAAACACCTCACCACGAAAATGGTGGTTTACGATCGCATCGACCTCATCAAGGCTGACAGCCGCGTGGAATTAAAGGCCGACCTAGAAGAAAGAACTGGAGTGATTATTTCTTCCATAGAAATAGGTAAAGTAGATCTACTTCGCGACACAGCTATGATTAGAGTTCATTTCTACGAAGACGAGCAGCCGGGCCATTACGAGTCGAGTCAGATTGAGAACTAAGACGTTACTTCTTTAACATAACCATTGCGTGGGCGCTAACTCCGTCCTCTGTCCCCACAAATCCTAGTTTTTCTGTAGTCGTAGCTTTAACGCTTACCGCATTTATATCAACGCCTAGAATTTCAGATATACTCGCTCGCATACTTTCGATGTGCGGTGCTAACTTAGGCTGCTGAAGACAAATTGTAGTATCTAGATTTCCTAGCGTCCATCCCTTTTCCTGTATTAAACTCCAAGTTCTCGCTAGAAGCTTCTTACTATCTATCCCCTTATAAGCCGGGTCGGTATCTGGGAAATGTTTTCCAATATCTCCCAAAGCTAAAGCGCCTAAAAGCGCATCGCAGATAGCGTGCAACAGCACATCGGCGTCACTATGACCCACCGCTCCTTTAGAGTGTGGAACTAGAATTCCGCCTATCCAAAATTCCTCACCCACCTCGAGACGATGAACGTCATAGCCATAACCGATGCGGAGATTCATGTGGAGGTTTTATAAGTGAGTATTAATCTGAGAGATCTGTAGCCAGATCTGAGAATTGCATTCTAAGCGTAAAGCGAAGAGTGTTAGCAAGGGGGTTTTGTTGTGTGGTACTAACTAAATAGCTTAGGTCTATTGTGAATACAGTGTATTTAATACCAGCACCCATTGTAATAAACTGCCTGTTACCCTTCGAGTAATGCTCGTAAAAATATCCGGTACGGAAAGCGAATACGTCTGCAAAATTGTATTCAATTCCTCCTCCTAGGTTTATCTCCCTCATTTCTTCCCTGAACACACTTCCCTGATCGACTTGGAAAGTTCCATCGTCGTTAAAGGTCACAATCCCCGGTGCGTCATAAAAAGACTGAATAATACCTGTAGCTACACCCACATCGTTACTGAACCCACTAACTATATCAGTTGAATTCTGAGCGTATACTGGAGCTGTCGGGACTAGAAGCTTGTTAGCATCTAGAGTGAAAGTGACGTAATTGTAGTCATCAATTTTCATCGAATAAGCAGATCCTATTCGCAAATTAGCAGGAATGAAATCCCTTGCTGCTGTTTCTGTATAGCTCATCTTAGCTCCTATATTCGAGATATTCATTCCGAAATTGAATGTGCCTTTCTTACTACCCCAGTTCGCTTGAGGGTTCGTGTAGAACATGCTCACATCTGCAGCAACAGAAATGCCAGGCTTTGACTCTGCGCCCATAACGCTGGTTCCTCCAGTGAGGTTAGAGTGAACGAACCTTCCAGCAAAGCCGCCACTGAACTTGTCTGTAAATTTCTGGGAGAAGCCGGCGTCTAGGCTGAGTTCAGCAGGCTGGAATTCTCTAATGGTGCTACCCTGAGCGTCAGTAAAGGTGATATTACCGAGGCTGAAATGCCTTAGTGCTAGACCGTAAGACTGCCTTTTATTAATCTTCTTTACCATTGTGAGGTAAGCTAGATTCATGTCATCTACTAATGCCCTCAACCAAGGAGCGTAACTTAAGCTAACTTCAAGTTCATTCTCGGAAAATGCCATTTTAGCAGGGTTCCAATGAAGACTATTCCCGTCTGGAGAAAGGGCTACACCTGCATCTCCTAAAGCACCCGATCTAGAATCTGGCGCTATCATTAAGAACGGCACAGCAGTAGTAATTGTATTCAATTGAACTAATGCTGCAGCTTCACCTGGGTCGAGTTGAGCAGTAGAAGTGCTCGAAAACATGCACAGCATTATTGCTGTTAAACTTATAGATAGAAGTCTGAAATTATTTTTCATAGGTCGGGCAAAGGTAATCACACGATTACGGCTTGACAACGACAAGTTTGCTTCCATATTGCATAGATGCTCCACTTATCGTAGTTATTTGTACTTTAAAGATGTAAATCCCCGCAGAAACTGCACTTCCGTTGTCATTCGTTAAGTCCCACTCTAGTAAGTCTGTTCTACTGCCTTGGGCGTGCAGGTCGGATTTAAACTCCCTTACCTGTCTTCCCTCGCTATCGAAAACTGCGACAAGAGCTTCTACCGAGTTGCATTCTTGGTTGTGGGAGAAACGGAAAGTTGTGGAAGAAGAGGCGGGGGTAGGGGAGGCGAGGATTTGGTCTAAAGCCACTTCAAGAGAATTTACCACTAAGAATTTAGTGGTTGCTAAAGCGCTATTGTTTCTTACGTCCCAAACCTTAATCTCAAGACTGTGCACCCCCACCTCCAAGTCTCTAAAGGGGAACAGCACCGTACCACTCTTATAGGTATCTAGGTCCGCATCGAAATATCCATTCAGAATAAATGGACTTTCATAAGCACCATCGAGAACAGCTTTTAAATCATGGCCTATTCCATTACCCACCGTGTTGATCCCGCTCTCATCATACACCCTGGCGTAAAGCCAAGGGTCCTCACCTGTTATTCCGCCAC
This sequence comes from uncultured Flavobacteriales bacterium, assembly GCA_963934745.1. Lineage (GTDB taxonomy): Bacteria > Bacteroidota > Bacteroidia > Flavobacteriales_D > Sanyastnellaceae > UBA974. The sequence continues at coordinate 5,039 of CAWVZZ010000062.1, forward strand.
TCACGAATAGACTATCGTTCATGTACAGTTCTATGGTAGGACCATCCTGATCCATCGCCACATCTTCAGACGTTCCCCCTATTACGAAATCCTCGGTTGCTCCATGTGCGTCTACATCTCCGCTTAACGCGTAACAGCTGATTCTCCCCGCACCATAAGTGTAATCAATATCCCGCGGCACAACGAATTGAAATGTAAACACTCCATTTTCTACACTCGCAAGACCCTTGTGTATGACGCTCCTGAACATGCTGTACGAAAATGCTCCAGCAACTTCGTCATTGTCGAGAGTATAAAGTTGAGATCTTTTATCGAACACCTTAGGGTAAATAAATCCGTTGAAATCCGACAAAGTATCTCCCGATGAATTTCCGACGTATCCACTTATTGTAACAATCTCTAAAGACTTAATAGTATCTGGAAGTTCCGTTATGTAGATGGTTTCCTCAGGATAAGCTAATCTCATTGCCGGATCTCCAAGCAGTGAGAAGTTCCTCATATTAGTTACGCTTGTTACTAACGGGCTGTTTTTCGTGTCCTTACAGATATCACCCATACATCTCATCAATCCTGTCCCCTCATCTTCATCGAGTACTGTTTGGAAGAAGGCCGTGTTTAATTCCTGATTTCCTCCACTGAATACCGTTCTAGTTGTCGTGAGCATCCCCACTGCACCCCCGTCGGGATTAAAGAGTAGCATCTCGCCCGCCGATTCCACTTCGGGATCGTCATATCTAGACAATTCACATGTTGCAGTCATAAAGACAGGCAACCTATTCTTATTCGTCCATTCCCTAATGGTCGTCGTATTCAGAATTCTTTCGTGTGCCCAACCCCTAGCACCACCGTGACCTATGTAGTCCACAATTAAAGCTCCCTCTTCAACTTTTCTAGCTATTTCTGACTCGGCCTCATCGTACCGCTCTCCGCCTGGGGTAGCTTCTTGGACATATGAGTCTGGGTATATTTTAATGACATCATATTCGTTATGATCTTCAATTACTCTTGCTGAATGAATCTCACTGTCCGACATATGACGCCAACCGTCATTGTTGTTTCCGTCTTGGTCGTCAGTCACAAATAGAATCTTATTGCGCCAATCTCCGAACGTAGAAGATTCTCCATCATCATGACAATCAACCACTGATGTTGAATCTATGCTCGTACCTAAATAGGTCTCGACTTTAGACACAAAGGCCAGAGCGTCTGTCAGTGTGGGTGCAGGAATCCTACCTACTCCTATTGCAAGCTTATCCCCAGGGGCTTCTCCATACCCATCTTCTAAAAGCCCAAAATAATCGTCAGTCACATAACTACTAACTGTGCTTTCTGAATTCGCACTCTGGAATGTCAAGAGATTAACCCCGTCTGGATCTAGATTGCGATTGAAGTAAGTCCCATCTCCCATAAGCTGAAGATAATTAGGCTCATCAGCCTGAGTTTCAGCTCTATCTCTGAGCATCATCATAAACATTTTTAAAGCGGTAGGGTCAGGCGAACCAGACGAAAAGGCATTAAAAATTTCACGTTGGTTTACAACCGCAACCCTCATTCCTTCATTCGCGTGCAGAGTAGCTAACCTATATGCAGCTGAATCCAAAAATGGTGTTGTTAAAATCACTAAATCTATATCGCGAATAGAGTGAATATCTAGATTATCAACTGAACCTAAAGGCAACACCGTTAGAGATGCAGCATGTCTAAATGCAACAAACTTCCTTGTTGTGTCTCTTTCTGCAACCCATCTGATTACATTTTCTCCTACTGTCTCCATTATACACACTTGAGGTCTTAGGGGGTCTGTCACATCCCAAACCGACTCCACACTTCCCGCATTAGACAGAGTATATCCTGCTGTCTCAGATGCTGAAATATTTTCGGTGCCGTTTACATGAAACTGGCCGCTTTCGAAGATTAGGTTTTGGCGAGCCTGAACCCTCACATAATCTATCCATCCCTGAGCCTCTGAATTACCAGGAGAAAAACTCATTTCAACAGATATACCATCACCAGACATATTTGTAGCGATAGTGAGATTGCGTTTCTGAGCTATAAGAAGGCTGTTTTCTGAAAGAGAAATGTCAGAAGTTGACGCCAGCTCTCCATTACATAAAAGTCCATAATCACTAGTCGCTCCTAGAGTTCTACCGGCAATTCTAGCATCCACATAACCCGTATCTCCGACAAGGTTAGGCATATTGAAATACACTCCGAATACCTGGGAACCTAGATATGTAAAGTGTTCACCGTAAAACTCACGCCCGGACTGTGCAATATTCACAAGCTCTACTTCGTGAAACATCTTCGCCCAATGCGAGTCCCACTCTTCAGTTGCAGATTGCGTAATTTCTTCGGCCACAATAATCCTACTACCCTCTACATCTGCGGGGCCATCTAGTCTCAAGAAATAGAAGGCAGAATCAGACCAGGCATGCAGATCATGTACCCACCTCTGAGAAGCATCGTTATACGACCATGAATCCACACCCGAGGCATGAAAGTAAATGGCATCTGAGGCATCGAAACTTCCATCACTTTCACCTATAGTTTCTATAGATATTAATGGCAAATCTAACGGCCTATCTGTGTCATTTTCAAATGGTAGCTGCCTCCCTCCACTACCGTAAAGTTGTAGCCGTGAAAAGTCCAATGTATCCGGGTCGATACCCGATGCTACAAGGTCAGAATAATCTATCTTATGAATCCCTTCTTCTGTTGTACCAAACCTTAACCAACTCCCCTCAGAAAGTACAGAATGCTCAGGCCAATTACGCTCTACCCGTGTATGTGCGGACGGGGAAGCGGCAATAACAGCAGTCATTCCGACAAGGCGCTGAGTAACTCCATTTTCTATGCGGAAGGCTGGTATTCTGGTTTGGGCTAGAAAACTATTTGAGTGAATACCACGAACGACGAACCAAGACGGACGAGCGTCAATAATAAATTCATCTGAAGAAGGACAATTCTGCCACTCTAAATGTTGATCCAAAACCTCAATTCCGCTCCATTTTGATGAGATTTCGAATTCAGCAATAAAATTACCTTCAATTTGAGGAAAATTTTCCGTCTGAAAATGGACTTCAATGACCTCGGATGAGACTTGGGATTGAGTAGTATTTACAGGACAAACAGCCATCAAAACGCACACTAACATAGTCAGCAACAAACTATTAGATGTGCATATCATTTTTATGTGATGGTAATTTATCATGAATTATTCTACAAATTTCGGAACTAATCGCGGAACTAACGCTGTGAAGTTAGGGTTATTGTATAACAGTTGCTAAAAAATAATCTCTTACTATATAGCTCAAATTTCGTATTATTGTAGGTTCAAGGGAACCTTTATGTTGAAAACATCACTCAAACACATATTCCGAATCGCACTATTAGTGTGCGTATTCTCTACTGGAATAAATAACGAAGCTCGGGCGCAAGATCCTGAGTTCACACAATACTACGCGAATCCGCTATTCTTAAACCCCGCTTTTGCAGGGGCTGATAGATGCCCTCGCATGACTATGGCTTACAGAAACCAATGGCCTGCTATGAGCGGATCATATGTTACACAAGCCGTTTCTTACGATCAGTATGTACCTTCCATACAAGGGGGGCTCGGATTAACTGTAATGCATGATCAAGCTGGACAGAACACATTGCAGACTACTCGTATTACAGGGATGTACTCTTACCAGCAACCATTATCCCGTAAGCTTACATTAAGAGCTGCTCTGGAGGCGAGCTACTTCCAAAAGGCTTTAGACTGGAGTAATCTAACGTTCGGCGACATGATCGATCCTCGTCGTGGATTTATTTATGCAACACAAGACACACCTAGAGGTGGTAAGGTCCAGAATGTGGATTTCGGGGCAGGTTTATTATTATACACACCTAAATTTCATTTGGGATTTGCAGCTCATCACTTAAACGAGCCTAACGAATCACTGGTGGTGGGATTAAGTCGCCTACCCATGAAACTCACTATTCACGGTGGTGGTAAATTCCCTCTTAAGAAAAACACAAGACACGAAGTAGTAGCATCTATTTCTCCTAATTTCCTTTACCGTCGTCAGGCAGAGTTTCAGCAAGTCAACTTAGGCTTGTTTGTAAATAAAGGACCTTTATTCGCGGGTGTTTGGTACAGAGGGATCATGTTCACTGAATACCAAGACGCATTAATTGCAGTGGTCGGAGTTGAAACTGACATCATGAGATTTGGCTACAGCTATGACATCACTGTTTCTGAGTTAACACCAGCAACTGGCGGCGCTCACGAGCTTAGTATGACATTGAAATTTGATTGTAAATACACAAAAGGTGGTAAGAACCGCAGAATACCTTGCCCAACTTTTTAGTTATACAACATACGAAAACACTAATCATTCAGCGTTTACCTGCAAGGACGATTATTATTGAACTCATCAATACCTAATATAAGATGACATTGAAACTACAAACAAGCATAATAGCCACAGTCGGTCTTATGACCGTGCTATCTGGTTGTTACTACGAACGTTCTGGTGCTACAGGATGGAAGTATAATAAAACCGAAAACGGTGGGTTTGAGAGATCCAACTTCTATGAACAGGAAACCGGTCCTGGATTACTCTTTATTCAAGGTGGCACATACACCATGGGCCAAGTCGAAGATGACCTTATGGGGTCATGGGACAACTCTCCTAGACGAGTAACTGTTAGTTCGTTTTATCTAGACGAGACCGAGGTAACTAATCACTTCTGGTTAGAATATGTTCAGTGGTTAGAGAGGGTTTACGGAAATAATTTCGCTGAAATTGTTGAGCGTGCTTTACCCGATACACTTGTGTGGAGAGAGAAGCTCGCATATAACGAGCCGCTAGTAGAATACTACTTACGTCATGCAGCATATAGAGACTATCCTGTTGTCGGTATTAGCTGGCAGCAAGCTACAGACTTCTGCAAATGGAGAACTGATCGTGTAAACGAAGCAATTCTTATAAATGAAGGTCTTCTAGTGCATAATCCTGAATCTCAGAGGGATGAAGAGCACTTTACTACAGAAACATATTTCAACGTGGATGCTAGTGGAATTCGTCAATACATAGGCGAGAGAGGTAAGTTAGAAGTAAAGGATTTTAGCCCAGATAAAGAAGTTAGAGACATAAAAATTGAAGACGGATTATTATTACCTGATTATAGATTACCCACTGAGGCGGAATGGGAGTATGCAGCACTGGGATTAATCGGTAATACTGAATTTGAATTAATTGCGGAAAGGAGAACCTACCCTTGGGATGGGCACTATGTTAGGGCACATAATTCTAAAGATAAAAGTCTTAGAACTGGTAGTATAAATGCGAATTTCGTTAGAGGTAAAGGAGATTACATGGGAGTAGCAGGAGCGTTAAACGATTTCGGTGACATCACGGTTAGCGTGAGAAGCTATGCGCCTAATGATTACGGTCTATTTAATATGGCCGGAAATGTAAACGAGTGGGTGATGGATGTATACCGACCTTTTACTAATCTTGATTCTGAAGAATTCCGTCCATTCCGTGGTAATAATTACCAGACGATGGTACAAGACGCTGAGGGTAAACCCTCAGAAAAGTACGATTACGTAGTTTATGACATTAAGTCTATAACTGAGTTCTTAATTGATTACAAGGAGGATTTAGGTTCTACTGTTATGACAAAAGAAGATGAGAAATTGTTAGATAATATTGACAATAAACTTGAAGAGGCTAATAATACACTAAGCTTAAAACAAAATAAGGATGCACAAGTGATAATGGCAGATGCTATCGACATGATTGAAGAAAGTGAAGCACTTATCGCTCCTGACTTAAGAAAAGGAATGTGCGAAAGAATCCTTGCGGTGCCAGGGGATTTAAAATATCGTGACGTAACACTTGAGGAGAATATTGGACGTACTAACTATAGAATAGCTAACAACATAGATTTCGAGGATGGAGACTTCCATAGCTCAATTTATTTCGGGATAGCTGGTGATATGGAGGACAACACTAATAGGATGTACGACAACACTGGTTCTCATCGTTCTTCACTTGTAAATAATGAGTCACGAGTTTACAAAGGTGGAGGATG
>CAWVZZ010000063.1:0-10853 GCA_963934745.1 uncultured Flavobacteriales bacterium
TTCATCACAGATACCATCCATGTCACTATCATTAATACAACCACCATCACAGTCGTAATACATCTCTGCGTATTCACAAGAACCGTCATTGTCTGTAGCTAATGATTCGTAGTTACATGCTGTAACATCTGTACAACCAGTCACCTCTAACGCATCACATACACCGTCGCCGTCAGCATCTGCAAGGCAGTTACCATCACAGTCGTAGTAAATCTCTGCGTACTCACAAGAACCATCATTATCTGTCGCATCTACATTGTAGTTACAAGCCACAGCATCAGTACAACCCTCGACCTCTAATGAATCACACACACCATCGTTGTCAGCATCTGCTAGGCAGTTACCATCACAGTCGTAGTACATCTCAGCGTATTCACAAGAAGTATCTGAGTCTGTTGCGTCAGCGTTGTAATTACATGCCATCATGTCTGTGCAACCAGCTATTTCTAATTCGTCACAAATACTATCGCCGTCAGAATCTGTAAGGCAGTTACCGTCACATGAGTAATACATGTCAGGGAATACACAAGACCCATCATCTTCAGTAGCGTTCTCATCGTAGTTACAAGCTACAGGGTCAGTACAACCACAAGAGCTAGAAGATGTTCCAGATGTTCCATTGAAAGAAAGAGTAATTTTACTTACGTCTGATTGTAAACCGTGATTGAACATCTGAGCTTGGACTACTCCAGAAGGGATTCCGTCAGTGGTTAATTGAGCGATTAAAATTCTTTGGTCAACGTCAGGATTAGCGTTAGAAGCAGAAGTCGGATCGAGCATGAACCATGCACCACCGATTGAATCATCAATATCTAAGTTTCCGCCAGATTCAAATTGACTAACCCAAGAGAACTCTGTTGACTCTATGATTTGTGGAGACATCTGACCAGCACCTGGTCCTGAATCTAAACCTATAGTCACCCAGCTATCATACTCAAGTTCAGGGAAAGCACTGAAGATATCAGGTATCATGTCTGATCCTAAAGCAGAACCGTAGATGTGTTGGTAGAAGTCAGTCGTTGAAACAATATTAAGAGGATCTGCATCATCTCCAAACATTGCAGATAAGAAGTCATCATCGTTAGGTGTAGTGATATATACACGATAAGTGGTTTTTCCGGCAAGTGCTCCTGAAGTATGAACAGCTACAACCTCTACGTCAAGACCATACCCGTCAGTTCCAGCATCAAAGCAAGAACAGTAATCACAAGACCCGTTATTGTCAGTAGCTACAGAATCATAGTTGCAAGCATTTACATCATTACAACCTCCTACCTCGCTTTCATCACACACACCATCTCCGTCAGAATCGTTAATGCAGTTACCATCACAATCAAGACCTGCGCCTGAAAAGAAACAACTGCCATCATCATCCGTTGCTGAAGCGTCATAGTTACACGCACCCATATCAGTACAACCATATGACTCTAACTCATCACAAATCCCATCAGCATCAGCATCATTTACACATTCACCGTTACAATCGTATGGCAATGTGGCGTACTCACAAGTCCCATCCTCATACATAGCCTCAGGATCATAGTTACAAGCATTCATGTCTGTACACCCTAGAGCTAAACACGAAACGAATTCACAGGAGCCATCGTTGATAGTTGCTGTAGGATCGTAGTTACAAGCTTGAGCTACTGTACAACCAGCACATGAAGTGAATTCACAAGTACCATCCTCAAGATCTGCTTCAGAATCGTAGTTACAAGCAGTAGCATCTGTACAACCTAGGGCCAAACAAGATTCATACTCACATGAAGCGTCGTCATTAGTCGCCTCTGGGTTATAGTTACAAGCGTTAACATCGACACATCCATCAACTTCAGCTAGTTCAGAACCATCAAAAGTTCCTGTGCCACAAAAAGAAGCCGACAATTGAACTTGATCAGCACCTACTCCCAATGGGAAAACTTGATAGTTAATCGTACCACAAATTTCACCCGTTGTTGTGACCTGCATTACTAGAACTCTGTTGTTAGCATCGGGCAATCCGTTGGCAGCAGTGTTCAACACATAGTACGACGACCCCGTGAGAGTATTAGCCAGCATCAAAGTAGAGCCGTTAGTAAGTAAATATGGAGATATCTCCTGACCAGAATCTTGAACTAAAGACGGGTCAGCTGCATTTGGTATTCCTGATGACGCGGCAGGACCGTCTAAACCTATCGTAGCATAAGTGTCATCTGCCATATCTGGGAAGAAACTTAGGAAAGCTGGGTTGACACCGGAAGCACTCCAACTAGAATTGAATGCTGAGTTGAACGCTCCGTCAGGTGTAGACATCTCTAATGGTGCTTGGTTGTTTCCAAACACTGCACTCATCCTATCAGTAGGATTAACCATGTCAACGAAAATTCTGTACTTAGTTCCAGGCGCCATAACTGGCTCAGAAGCTTCTACAGTTAAAGTGTATTGACTAAAGGCTGAAGGCAATACTAGGCCTAGAATTAATGCTGATAAGAAAAAGTGTCTAATTGAATTCATGAGAATTGTTCTAAGATTTTCTGAAAGATAATACTCGTTTGAGATTTATCAGAACTAAGATACGTAAAATATCTCACAATCAATATTGAACAAATAAAAGAGAAATGGTTGCAAACAAAAAGGGAGACCACTAGTGGTCTCCCTTTTTTATACTTGAAAGTAATTTGTAAGGGTAACTTAATCGCTCCTTAATTCACTTTCACAAGTTGAATTGAAGTCGCAACTCCATTAGCAACAACATTTAAACGGTATAATCCGTTTTCAATCCCGCTAAGATCTAACTGAGAGTTAAATGAAGATGTTGCGTCTGCCCAAACACCAGATAGAACTTGTCTGCCTCTTGTATCAATTACAGAATAAACAACATCGCCACCTGACCATCCCGTCCACTCAACATTAAACATTCCTGTACTTGGGTTAGGGAAGATGTTCATAGAAACACCCTCAAGGATATCTGAAATGCTTGACACAAAGAATGACTCCTCGGCTGTACATTCATTATCATCAGTAACCACAAGAGTATAGGTGCCACTAATAAGTTCTTCTAAATCTTGATTAGTATCACCTTCAACTCCAGTTCCACTCCATAAGTAGGTGTAATCTGGAGTTCCACCTGTTACACTCACATTGATACTAGCAGTAGAATTTGAAGAGTTTCCAACTGGAGTTCCTGAAATTACTATTGCATCTGGCTCTCCTACTATTGCGGTAGTTCCAGAAATACATCCATTCTCATCTTGAGCATAGAATGTATAATCACCTGCTTCAAGCTCTCCGAACTCTGCATTAGCAGCGAAATCATTTCCGTTATCGCTGTATTGGAAAGAACCAGTACCACCATTTGCAGATATCATTGCTGATCCGTTAGTGTCACCATTACACAATACATCAACAACACTAGACATTGCCATGACAGGTTCAGCATTCAGAACCTCTACCACCACTTGGCTTGTACAATCATTTGCATCCATAACCTCTACTGTGTAGAATCCAGAAGCTAGCCCTTCGTATGACGAACCTGTCACCGCAGAACCATCAACCGTAACAGAGAAGCCATCTGCTCCACCTGATGGAGCCCATGAAACAACACCATTGGAGTCATCAGTGCAAGCAACAGGAGTTGCTGAAGCATTAACTTCAATCGCAGAAGGTCCTATCACAATCTCTTCACTTGAACCAGTACATCCATTAACATCGATAGCTAAGACATTGTAAGTTCCTCCAGCTACATAAATAGGGCTAGTTGGGTATGTTACACCTCCGACTACAAACTGAAGAGTACTTGAGGCTGCACCACCAGTAGCAGAAACAACGATCACACCATCATCAATATCGGAACACGAAGCATCCGAAGTTGCAGTAACGTAGACATTAACAGCAGATGGGTTGGTTACTAGAGTGGCAATTGAAGAGCCAGTACATCCGTTGCCATCAACTGCAATTATTGAATATGTCCCTGCAGACAAGTTTGCAAACACTGAGTTATCAGACATAGTAGATGGATCTTCACCTGCTATGTAGAATTGTAAGTTCCCATCACCACCCATACCGTTAGCTTCGATAACAGCATTATCCATGTCGTTACAATCTATTCCGTCTGTAAGCTCAGCATCCACTGTTACAGTTTCAGTTACAGGTATCTCAATGTACTGAGAAGATGAGCAACCTGCTCCGTCCACAACTTCAACATAATATGTTCCAGCTAGAAGACTAGTAAAGTTTCCAAAGTTAGATGCTATCTCATCATCCTCTCCTAAGTAATAATCATCAGAACCCTGTGCTCCGGAAGCTGTAATCAATAAAGCTCCATCATTGTCACCATTACATGTAGGAGATACAATTGACTCTACAACTAATTCAATAGTACAAGGCAGAACGCATGAGTAATCATCGTTAGTTGCCAGTGGATTGTAATTAGTAGCCGCAGGATCCATACAACCTGGTACAGCATCTGGGTCAGAACAGAAAGAGACTCCATTAGAGTACTCATTTAATGACTGATCTCCGTTAACAAAAACCTGTAGGTTAAACACACCACAGAAGTTACCGTTAGTTGTGATTTGGGCCAAAAGAACTTTATTATCAGCTCCACCGAATTGCGGGTAAGAATTCACACAAGAAGCATTTACCATCACATCACAAGGCAAGGTGTTATACCAAGATCCACCGATAGGGTCGTTTACATAAAACGAACCAGTTGAAGTGAAGTCAGCCATAGCAGCATCAAGTCCGATGTTACCTAAAACACCAGCATCAAGAGATGAAAGCATACCTATAGTCATCCAGCTGTCGTACTCTAAAGTTGGAAATACTGCGAAAAAGGCAGGGTTAACTTCGTTACCGTAAATAAATCCTGGTGTTGATTGAAAAACAGATGCGTCTGCCTCAAGTCCTAGTGGATTTTCAGAGTCTCCGTAAATAGCGGAAATAAAATCCTCAGAAGATGTAGTGTTCGCAACGACATGGTAAGTCGTAAATCCTGCTAATTCAGGTATAGCAACACCATCGTGAACATAGTAGGTGTCAACAGATATACTAGTAACCTGTGCTTGGAAACCCAAGGAACAAATAAGACCAGCAACAAATAGCAAATGTTTCATTTAATTATATATTTTTCAGGAAGTTACAAATATAGCCTTGATTTTCCTTTATTAAGGTTAAAAAAGACTCAACAAATCACAACCCTTTTGGACGTCCTAACAAACCGTTATTCACAATAGCTTCACGCCATTCTACAGGAACTGTTGTTGTTTCTCTTTTAAGAGAGCTGTAGCAAACGATAACAGTCTTTGATTCAGTACACAATATGCGCTTTTCATTATTAATAATATGTGCTTCATAGGCACACGTTATGCTCTTTTCTCCAAGTTCGTGTATCCATATTGTAATTTCAATTTCATCACCAAGTTTTACGGGTCTACGATAATCAACTTCTTGACGTGCAACGAGGACTCCATTGATAGTCCAATCCCAATCGCCAGCAATTTCTTTAAATAGACAGATTCTACTTTGTTCGAAATACAAAAGGAAGTTAGCGTTGTGAACTATTCCATAAGAATCAATATCGGCAAATCTAATTTCTGGACGATATCTGATGAGTTTTGGGAGGGGTGTTTTCATTAGTGCGAAGATACTTAAAGCAAATTGAAGCCCGTATCTAAAGGGTTTTTAGACAAAACAGAGGCGAAAAACATGGAAAAAGCTGGGGTTATCCACAAATAGCCTCCGTTTCTTAACAAAATGACTAAAATCAGCCGAAACGCTTGGCAGTGCTGGAATTCTAAGTTTACATTGCACAGACAAGAAATTAATTATTTGTTTAACCTTAAAAAATCATTCTCATGAATAAAGCAGAATTGGTTGATGCAATGGCTTCAAGTGCCGGCATCTCAAAAGCGGACGCAGGTCGCGCACTAGACGGATTTATCGGAGCTACTAAAGGTGCCCTTGCAAAAGGAGACCGTGTGTCTCTAGTCGGATTCGGTTCTTTCTCAGTAAAGCACCGCCCAGCTCGTAAGGGTCGTAACCCACAAACTGGTGCTGAGATTCAGATCAAAGCTAAGAACGTTGTTAAGTTCAAAGCAGGTTCTGGCCTAGTAGTATAAGTTGCGCAAGCGATTTATCTAACTTTTTGTGAAGCCCCTCCTATCTTTCGAGATTGGAGGGGCTTCCTTTTACAACAAAAATCACAATGTCAATAGAGGCTTGCTTGGACATATTGAATCCTATTCTAACTGAAGAGAGGAAAATGCGTTTTGAGGAGATTTTGGAACAAAGGACGAAGTATATCACTATGGTTCTTGAAGATGTATACCAAAGCAGAAACACAAGTGCCGTTATGAGAAGTGCCGATGGATTCGGGATACAAGACATACATATGATTGAAACGTATAATAGGTGGGCAAAGAATTTATCCGTCTCCAAGGGATCCTCTAGCTGGCTAACTGTTCATAGATATCTAGATGCCGAAAACCCACACGAGGAATGTCTCTCTACATTGCGAAGCTCAGGTTATAGAATAGTTGCGACATCACCACAGGAAGGTGGATACACTCCAGACACACTTCCTTTAGATAAGCCCATAGCTATAATTATGGGTACAGAATTTACAGGAGTTTCAGATAAGCTTCTTTCACAAGTAGATGATTACGTGGCTATTCCAATGTCTGGATTCGCTGAAAGCTTTAATGTTTCAGTAGCTTCTGCAATACTGATGAATAGATTGACAGAAAGGGTGAAGTCGTCAGGGGATTGGGTGGGGTTAACTGAAGACGAGAAGCAGTACTTAAGGCTTCAATGGGCATACAGAACCGTAAGAGATTCAGGTGCGATTTTAAAACGATATGGACTTGAACTGCCTATAGAAGCGTGAGTAAGTCGCAACTAGATATTAGCACACGTGGATTACTAGCGATCGCACTTCCGATATCGATAGGGACGTTTGTACAGTTTTTAGTGCTCCTGACAGATAATTTCTTCCTAGCTAGGGTAAGTGAGCCAGCTATTAATGGTGCAGGGAATGCCGGGCTTGTGTACCTGACATTCGGCATGGTGATCTTCGGAAGCGCCACAGGCCTGCAAATACTAGTAGCTAGACGACACGGAGAGGGAAACGATTCATTACAGATTCGAACCGGAAGAATGGGGTGGCTGATACATGTGCTTCTAGGAATCATCCTTTGCCTGACTGTATTGCTGTTAAATCAGGGGGTACTGGGGTCGCTAATAGAGAACTTAGATGTAAGGAGTGTCTTCGAGCCGTTCTTAGGGACGAGGCTTTGGGGATATATCCCTTACGCGATAACGTTCGCTATAACTGCATACTGGACAGGTCTAGCACGCACGAAACTACTTCTGGCGGTAAGCCTTACAACTGCTCTCTCCAACCTGGCTCTTGACTATGCATGGATAGATGGGAATTGGGGCTTTGAAGCTATGGGGCATATCGGAGCGGCTAGGGCGTCCGTTACAGCTGAAGTTTTAGGGTTTATAGTCGCGGTGCTATTGATGCTAAAGGTGGAGAGGAGGTTCTTTCAGCTTCCGAAAAAACTGGATATCGAGGTGGTCAAAGCGTGGTTTGCTATATCTGGGCCTATGATGGGGCAACTATTGCTGACGGTGGGGACTTGGACTTCATTTTTCTTCTTCGTAGAAAAGGCGGGCGCTACAGAGCTGAAAATTTCTCACATAGGTCGCAATGCATTCATGTTTGCTTTTGTCGTTACTTCAGGCATAGCCCAAACCACACGCACAGTCATCTCCACCCTTATAGGTGCTCAAAGAAATTTAGACCTCACTCCTGCCTTTAAGCGTTTACTCATATTAAACATTATCGGAGTAATCATACTAGCTCATGGATTTATATTGTATCCGGAACTAATTGCAAGCCTGTTTTTCGAGGACCCAGTAGATATCGGGAGGATGTCAGATACATTCGGCACACTGTTCATAGCGTCGGTGGGGTTTGCTTTTAGTTCTATGTTGCTATCAACGCTTGAGGGTTCCGGAGGAGTGAAACGGGCATTCGTTGTCGAAATGGTGGGGGCAGGAACATATTTGGCTGTAGCTATGTACCTCACCTCTGAGCATGGAGGGGAGTATTTTCCCATCCATGTTATATGGCGTGTTGAGTGGGTTTACGTCACATTTATAGGGATAGGATCGTATTTATCATTAAGGAATGGGAAATGGAGGCAGGGATTAGAGTCGCTTCGTTAATTTTGCATCATGGGAGAAAACATAAATAAACTGAGGATTGTGTTTTTAGGGACGCCCGAATTTGCGGCGACTTGCCTAGAAACGATATTAGAAGGAAGGCATGAGGTCGTAGGCGTGGTTACTGCTCCAGACCGTGAATCAGGGAGAGGAAGGAAGATAACTCAATCTCCTGTGAAGACTATTGCCCTTGAAAGAGGGCTACCCATCGCACAGCCCGAACGTCTTCGAGACACTGATTTTCTCTCGACGTTAAAGAGTTGGAACGCAGATTTAGGGGTGGTGGTGGCTTTCAGAATGTTGCCTGAGATGGTTTGGGCTAGTCCTAAGCTAGGAACCATAAACCTACACGCTTCTCTGCTGCCACAATTCAGGGGGGCTGCACCTATTCAAAGGGCTATTATGGCTGGAGCTACAGAGACTGGAGCTACTACATTTCTTCTTTCGAATAAGATTGACACGGGTGATGTTTTAGACCAAACCACACTTCAAATCGGGCCTAACGAAGACGCCGGATCCCTACATGACAGGATCCTCTCCACAGGAAAGAAACTGCTCGCGTCGTCAATAGATAAATTAGCCGACGGAGTTTACACTCCCATTGCCCAGGGTAAACTCTCGAACGATGCTGGATTGCTACAGGAAGCTCCGAAGATTTTCAAGGTGGATAGACTGATAGACTGGAAAAAAGATGCCGGGACTGTTTACAACCAAATAAGAGGCCTTAGCCCCTACCCCTGTGCATTTACAAACGTTGTCGGCACTACTAAAAGCCCAATGAAAATCTTAGAGGGCAGCATTATTAGCGGATCTCAGCTAGAACCTGGCCAGATAGAAATCACTGACTTTAAGATGAATGTAGGAACCGGAACCTTTAATATGGAGATACATAAGCTTCAAGCAGCCGGAAAAGGGAAAATGGATGCCTCTTCGTTCTTAAGGGGATTGAAAAACGAACTGCAAGGATTCAACTAAGAGTCGGACACTAACAGGACTCTTTAGCACTCAGTACCGAAAGAAGCTAGGAGGATAAGGATGTCTTGGACGTTTGTAGATCCGTCATCATTGACATCTATAGTGCAGTCCTCAGCGCAGCCGAATTGGCCTAATAGCAGTAGGATGTCGGCCACAGAAATGACTCCATCATCGTTAAGGTCCGCAGGACAGTCACAACTATCATACTCGCAAGTATCATCTTCGACTAGAGCTACCTCTGAGAAGTTACAAGCCTCGGGATCGGTACAACCTGAACACGTAGAGTTGTCTCCTCCACACTCTTCACACTCATCTAATTCTAAGCATGAGCCATCATCAATAAGAGCTAGAGGAGTGTAATTACATGCGTCGATTAATGTGCATCCAAGGCAGCTGTCGTATTCACACGAACCGTCATCTATAGTTGAAGAAGTGTCGAAGTTACATGAGCTTTCATCCATACAACCAGAACAAGAAGAGTATTCACATGAGCCGTCGTTAGAAGTGGCCTGGAAATTGAAGTTGCACGCCGATGGGTCTGTACAACCTAACACGTCAGCTATTTCGCTAGTGCAAATACCTACAAGCGTCATCTGTATCTCAAAGCTTGCACCTTCTGAGAGTGAATAACCATTGGCTATCACTATCTCCCAAGCACCTTCACCTTCAGCACCAGCAGATGACACATCAACAATAGCTGAAAAAATTCCGGCTTCAATTGTAGTCCACGTATCGGGATAAGACACCATGTAATCACCCAAATTAGTACACGCATCATTTACTAAGTCGTAACCGCCGAACACGAAACAAGAACCGTCTGGGGATGTGATTTGGACTAAAAGATCAGCAGCCCAACTAGCGCTACCAGAAACATCCATCCAAGACATTTCAATTTCAACAGAAACAAGTGTGCCGTTTCCTTCTAATGTTATCGGATCAGAGTACTCACCTCCAATTAAACCTGAACTAATCTCAACTGTAGACTCACAGTCACACCCCATCGCAGGGTCTGGATAAACACAGTCACCATTGTCAATCGTAGCTGTCTCATCGTAATTACACGCTGCTTCATCAGTACATCCTACACATTCGTAATCACACGAGCCATCATCTAGATCAGCCTCAGAATTATAATTACATGCCGCAGAA
Source organism: uncultured Flavobacteriales bacterium (assembly GCA_963934745.1). Classification (GTDB taxonomy): domain Bacteria; phylum Bacteroidota; class Bacteroidia; order Flavobacteriales_D; family Sanyastnellaceae; genus UBA974. The sequence continues at coordinate 10,333 of CAWVZZ010000063.1, forward strand.
TTCGTGCACCCCATTACACCTCCTCCCACACAAAACATCGTTAACTCTGAGTCTGCATAAGAACCACCTGAAGCTAGAACTACCCCTGAGGAAGTCACTTCATAAGAACCATCACCGTATGCACAGCAAATCCCGTCTCCGAATGAATCTAAAATCACGAAACTATAGCATGCTTCAGGCACACATATCACCTCTTCAACCAGAGTCATTGTGTCTAAAAAAGGTCCCGCAGAAGCAATTACATTCCCTCCTGCATCCAGTAGCTGCCAAGTAATCTCTTCCGGATAATTATCCGTCAAAATACTTATCGAAACGCCTACCCCACCTATTACGCAAGAGCCATCATCAACAGTGGCCGTTGGGTCATAATTACAGGCTAAAGGATCTGTACATCCTATACAATCGTATAAACACGAGCCATCATCAACAGTTGCTTCAGAATCGTAATTACAAGCAATATCATCCATGCACCCCACTCCACAACTAACTCCACCTACACTGATGTAATCAATTCCTACAGA
>CAWVZZ010000064.1:0-10768 GCA_963934745.1 uncultured Flavobacteriales bacterium
GTTGCTGAAGAAGCACCTGCTGCTGAAGAAGCACCTGCTGCTGAAGAAGCACCTGTTGCTGAAGAAGCACCTGTTGCTGAAGAAGCACCTGCTGCTGAAGAAGCACCTGCTGCTGAAGAAGCTCCGGATGCTGAAGAAGAGAAGAAGGAAGACTAATTCTACTATTATATATATATTGCAAAGGGCACCGTTAGGTGCCCTTTGTGTGTTTTGGGTTTATAAATTATGTGTTATTGAAGTCAATTTATTACGCCCAAAACGTTAGCTAGAGGTATCTTCGCAGTATGCAAGGATTACGTCAATTAGATTCACCAGCTATACTTCTTTTAGAGGATGGAGCGGTATTTCATGGGAAGGCATTAGGAGCAAGTGGTACAACGGTAGGGGAGATTGCTTTTAATACAGGTATGTATGGGTATCAAGAGATCTTTACTGACCCTAGTTATCATAGGCAAATGCTGGTTATGGCTACAGCTCATATAGGAAACTATGGAGTTCACAATGATGAAGTAGAGTCAGATGGTGTGAAAATTGCTGGAGTTGTCGTTAGAAATTTCTCTTCTGTCGCTAGTAGAGTAGGAGGGTCAGGGACATTGCAGGATGATTTAGTAAAGAACAGTACAGTGGGGATAAGCGATGTTGACACGAGGGCACTTGTTAGACATATTAGAGAACACGGAGCTATGAATGCAATTCTTTCAACTGAGGAATTCGATATTGATAAGCTTAAATCAAAACTCACTGAAGTTCCATCTATGGATGGACTGGCTTTGAGTAATGAGGTTAGTGTTAGTGAAGCGTATGATTTTTCTGATTTTAATAATGGACATAAAGTTGCTCTTTTAGATCTAGGTCTAAAGAGGAGCATTGCTACTTGCCTAATTGCAAGAGGTTGTGATGTAAGAGTCTTTCCTTGGGATGCTAAGTCTGAGGATATCTTAGCTTGGGGACCTGATGGCATTATGTTGAGTAATGGCCCTGGTGACCCTTCTGCTATGCCAAAGGTTATTGAAGAGGTAAGAGGATTGATTGATTCGGGTTTACCAGTTTTCGGGATATGTTTAGGGCATCAATTACTTGCTTTAAGTCAGGGATTGCAGACAGAGAAAATGTTTAATGGTCATAGGGGAGTAAATCATCCTGTGAAAAACATAATTACAGGAACATGTGAGATTACATCTCAGAATCATGGATTCGTAGTTAGCCATGATTCACTAGAAGCGAATCCTGATATAGAATTAACACACATTCATCTTAACGATGATACCGTGGCTGGTATCAGACTGAAGGGAAGACATGTGTTTAGTGTTCAATATCATCCAGAGGCTTCTGCTGGGCCACATGACAGTAGATATTTATTCGATGATTTTGTAGAGATGATTGTAGAATCAAAAAAAGTAACCGCTTAAGATGAGTAATATTGAATTAATACACGCCCGCCAAATCCTTGATAGCCGCGGTAACCCAACCTTAGAAGTAGAGGTTGTTACAGAAGAAGGTGCTTTCGGTAGAGCTGCAGTGCCATCTGGAGCCTCAACGGGAATTCATGAAGCAGTGGAACTCAGGGATGGTGGAGATAGATGGATGGGAAAGGGTGTGACTCAGGCTGTAGATAATGTAAATAATATTATTGGAGAGGAGCTTTATGGATTTGATGTGACTGAGCAGAGGCTTATCGATCAGGTTATGATCGATATTGACGGTACTGAGAATAAGTCCGTACTCGGAGCTAATGCAATCTTAGGAGTTTCACTTGCTGTTGCTCGAGCAGCTGCAGAGTCTGTGCGTCAACCGCTTTACAGATACGTAGGTGGCTCTAATATTGGCACCCTGCCAGTGCCGATGATGAATATTTTAAACGGAGGTTCCCATGCCGATAATAAGATTGACATCCAAGAGTTCATGGTGATGCCAGTGGGTGCTGATACCTTCAGTGAGGGGTTACGTATGGGGACGGAGATTTTCCATCATCTTAAAGAGGTCTTGAAGTCTAAGGGGTATTCCACCAATGTGGGTGATGAAGGTGGGTTCGCACCTAATTTGAGTTCCAATGAGGAAGGGGTAGAGTTCGTGTTGAGAGCTATTGAAAAGGCGGGGTATAAGCCAGGTGATGATGTATTGCTTGCTTTTGATGCGGCTGCATCAGAGTTCTACGATAAAAAGACAGGATTGTATAGATTTGAGTCGACTGGTGAAGAAAGAACTGGAGCTGAGATGGTTGAGTTTTGGGCTAATTGGAGAGGAAAATATCCGATTATAAGCATAGAGGATGGTTTAGATGAAGATGATTGGGACTCTTGGAAACTGTTGACAGAGAAAATTGGAGCTAACACTCAACTCGTGGGAGACGATTTATTCGTAACGAATGTGAGTAGATTAACGCAGGGTATAGAGCAAGGGATTGCTAATTCTATATTAGTTAAGGTGAACCAAATAGGAACCCTTTCCGAGACTATTGATGCTGTTGAAATGGCACACAAAGCGGGTTATTCTTCCGTGATGAGTCATAGATCTGGAGAAACAGAGGATACAATCATTGCGGATCTTTCAGTCGCTCTTTCTACAGGCCAAATCAAGACAGGTTCTGTTAGCAGATCGGATAGAGTAGCTAAATACAATCAGCTTCTTAGGATTGAGGAAGAGCTAGGTGAGATGGCTATCTACAGAGGTGTAGATTTTAGATAGTATATTGCCTCGTAAACGATATTTGAATGTTTACTTCTGAGTAAGTGCGTAGAGTGCAATGCCTGCTGAGACACTCACGTTAAGACTTGAGATTTTACCGTGCATTGGGATTAGAAGCTTTTGCTCGCATAGATCCATAATTTCTGATGAAATCCCTTCGTGCTCGTCTCCTAGGACTAAACAGAAAGGAGCTACAGCTTTACTGTCGGGTAGGGAGGTTTCGCTCTTCTCGGTCAAGGCAATACACGATATCCCGCTATTAACTAGGTATTCAAGGGCATCGGATATGCTAGGAACTCTACAGACAGGTAGTCGTAGTAATGCTCCACTTGAGCTTTTTATCGCTCCATCATTTATAGAAGCAGAACCGCGCTCTGGGATAATAAGTGCATGAGCACCGAAACATTCTGCTGATCTAGCAATAGCACCTAAATTTCTTACGTCCGTAATTCCATCTGCAGCTACTAGTACGGGAGCTTCACCTCTTTCAAACGCACCTAAAACTATTTCCTCTAAAGGCTGGTATGTTATAGGAGACAAGAAAGCAATGATGCCTTGGTGGTTCTTAAGTGTAATGGAGTCAAGCTTTTGGCGGGGGACCATCTTTATGGGGATGCCCATAGCTCTAACTCGGCCTACGAGCTTGTTAATTCTGTCGTTACTACCAGATCTAATGACTAGTACGCTGTCGAGGTCTTTACCTAGGTCTAATGCTTCAGTTAAAGGGTGTATCCCGAAGACAAAGGTTTTCTCCGAAGGTCTTTTAGGGCCAGTGTAATGAGGTTTTGAATCCATGCGGCAAATGTAACGCTCACACTAGAGTTAATCTCTGTGTATTCTGCCATTTCTCCAACTCGTTACTAGTCTATCCCATGTAGTGCGGTATATAATGTCTCTTTCTAGAATGTACAAGTTGTTGTCTAAATCGTGTTGCCTCTTTCTGAAACGCAATGAGATAACATTTGAAGAGCCTTCGTCACCGTACAGCCAAATTTCTGACCATGCATCTCTTTTAATTTTATTAGGTATGCCTAGCACTATGTAAACCATACCTCTATCTGTTCGCCATCCTTCTTGAATGCCTGAGAATGCTCTGTTTGCCTCTTCAACTCTTCCGTAATATATCTCTATGAGTTTTTTTGAATTATCATAAGAGCCACCACAATTAAGCCAAAACTCATCTAGTGCAATTTTAGGGTTGTCGGCATCTTTATTAGAGTTGTATTCACTTCTCGTGGCAATGTAACGAGTAGCCTCTAGCATTTGTCTTACGTCCTTTATTAATGGAAAGCCAGAGGAACGGCCATATAAAATAAATTCGTCAGTAGAATTATGGGAGGAGAACTTTTGGATGCCATCTAGCATTATCCAATCTTCATAAATATCACTATGGTGGATAGCCTTAACATCCTTCATTGAGTTTATATAGCCAGTAAATGGTGGGGCAGGAAATGTTTTTGCGGGGATAATATGGCTCACCTCCCAGCCGCTAATACCGCTAGAAATGATAATTAATTGAGAGCCTATTGTTACACTGTTACTAGAAACGGCTCTGTCCTCTTTTACGTCCCAAATTAAATAGTCATTTACTTTCACAACTCCATTTGTGCTAGCGTTTCGCTTATTGTCTACGAGGTCATAGTGCAAGTATTCTTCGTCTTCAATGAAGGGAATATCGAATCTAGATGCCAAGCTTTTTTCTGAGTTTGACCGAAGAGTGTCAACCCAAACGAATTGCTGTGTTCCTAGTGTCACAATTATCTCTGAAACAAATTCAGAGGTAGAGGTTTCTCTCGTGTAGAGTAGTTCAGATCTATCGAGTGTAACGTAAACACTTAATTCCGAGCCGTGTGAGTATGCTGTGATATCACCGTGCATGGATTTTGAATTGTAATCGTATGGTCTGTTTGAATTCGAGGTGTTAAGGTGCGAGCTAGAAGTGCATGACGCTAACATTAGAAGCATTAGGTTAACTATGAAAAAACTGCTCTGTTTCATTACTGAAGAATGAACTGAAATTCTAGGTTTTGGGCTAACTCAGAGGAAAGAGACATAGCAACAGGGCAGGCTCTAGCAGCTCTCTCAAGTCTATCAGCCTCAGATTTATCAGCTCCCTTTAAATGAATTCTAATCGAAGCTCTTACCTCTGTAACTCGCCTAGGATTAGTCCCCATTTCTTTATTTACATCAGCACTCATAGATATAATCTTCGCCGGTCCAGCTTGAGCAGAAATCCCTAAGATGGTCATAGCGCAAGTCACTAAAGAAGTGGAGAGTAAGTCAGTTGGTGAAAAAGCGTCTCCCTTTCCTTGGTTGTCAGTAGGAGCGTCAGTGATGATAATGCTCCCGGATTTTATATGTGTCGAATGAGTCCGAAGAGGATTCGAATATTCTATCGTGTATTGAGGTAACATGAATTAAATTTGAAGCAATGTTAGGCACAGATAAAATAATTATGGCAATAAAGGGCATGTTTCTTAGTGTCATTTTATTCACACCGTTTTTCACGCTATCCATCACCTCACAAGGAATCACCACTCAATCAGATGCAGTATATGGCTCTGAGGGTATAGATCTCTTATACACTCATTCCACAGATGTAAGTTTGATTGCTCATACATCTGGCGCTGGGGTAAGTTTCAGGTACGGTAAATATTCAACATCAAAGAGCTCGAGATCTCTAACTGCGGATTTTATTTACTTCAAGTCCCCCAAAGAAGAAAAAACTGCTAATCCAGTATACTTAGAGGGTCTACCTTATGTATACGGCAAAGTCAATTCGTTTATGACTTTACGGATGTGTTTAGAGTACAGAAAAGAGATTACGCCAAAGCTTAGGAGTGGGGCAGTTCAAGTGGGTAGGTTGGCTAGGTTCGGAGTGGTTTTGGGCTTAATAAAGCCGGTGTATTTAGTTATAGGATATCCTGAGATCCCCTATGAGCGTCTTGAAACAGAGCGGTACGATCCCTTTGCGCATTTCTATGATGACATATTTGGAAGGGCACCATGGGTTAATGGAGTGGACGATATTTCAATCACACCAGGACTCCACGCTAGCTACGGACTTTTCTTTGAATATGGAAATATAAGAGGAGTCACAAAGTCATGCGAAGTGGGTGTCAGTGGGGATGTTTTCCTTTTCCCAGTTGAGATAATGGCAGAAGATTTCGTTGACCCAAACAGATTCTTTCTGTCCATATATGTAAAATTAGGATTAGGGTCGAATTGGACTCAATCTGAGTAGGTATTAAGGTATTAAAAGCACGACCTTTGCCCCATGTCTGACACTACTAAATCTAATATTCCGAAGCGAATCCCCAAGCCCAGTTGGCTCAGGGTTAAGTTGCCTACAGGGAAGACTTATAAGAAGGTTAGAGAGATTGTGTCTGAGCATAAGCTCCACACGATATGTGAAAGTGGACATTGTCCTAATATGGGGGAGTGCTGGGGTGAGGGAACCGCGACATTTATGATTCTCGGTAATATCTGTACGAGGAGCTGTGGTTTTTGTAACGTGAATACAGGCAGGCCGGAGGAGGTTGATGTATTCGAGCCATCTAAAGTGGCTAAGTCTGTTGCTCTGATGGGGGTTAAGCACGCGGTTATTACTTCAGTTGATAGGGATGACTTATCTAACGGAGGTGCTGATGTTTGGGCCCAAACAATACGCGCCATCCGCAAACAATCTCCAGACACTACCATGGAGACATTAATCCCTGACTTTGCCGGTAAGTGGGCTAATCTACAAGTGATAATTGATGAAGCTCCCGAGGTTGTAAGTCACAACATAGAGACCGTTAGGAGGCTCACTAAAAGTGTTCGGATTCAGGCGAAATACGATAGGTCACTCGAGGTTTTACGGAGGTTAGGCAAGGCTGGACTTAGAACGAAGAGTGGAATTATGCTAGGGTTAGGGGAGTCTAAGGAGGAGGTAATAGAGGCAATGGATGACTTGAGGTCTGTGGGTGTTAACGTATTAACGTTGGGGCAGTATTTACAACCTACTCAGAAACATTTGCCAGTTGCTGAGTTCATTCATCCCGATATGTTTGCCGATCTTGAAAGAATAGGCCTTGAAAAGGGATTTATGTATGTTGAGAGCGGTCCCCTGGTTCGCTCATCATATCATGCAGAAAAGCACGTGTTGTAAACCGGGTTTGTCGTAACTTCACCCGGCATTTTTATTGCAAAAGAATTATCATATGACATCGAAATATATAACCTTTGGAGCTGCTGGATTACTATTCGGAGCTATTGCATTTGTTTGGGGAGTTAACCCTCAAGCTGATAGTGTTTCAAACTACACACCAAGAACTATTGTTGAAGAAGTTGATAGTGATGCGGCAGGAGCTGCTGAGATCACTCGAATGTTACTCGGTGATATAGAAACTGGTGAGATTAATTCTAAGGGACTTGCTGAGCTAAGAGCTAAGGTGCTAAAGCAAGCGGCAGCCCAGTCGAGGTTGAACTTGAAAAACACTGACCTAGCTTGGACAGAGATGGGTCCGGATAATATTGGAGGTAGGACTAGAGCAATCGCTCCAGTAAACGAGAGCCTTGTGTATGCTGGTGCAGTGTCCGGTGGGTTATGGAGATCACTTGATGGAGCTAACACTTGGAATCAAGTTACATCTTTCCCTAGCTTAATGGTAGGTTCTATAGCTGTAGCTAGTAATGGAGATATTTATGTGGGTACAGGCTCGGTATTTGATAATGGAGGTGGTTCGGGCAGTTCTGGATTCAGAGGCCGTGGTATCTGGTGGTCGAATGATGAAGGTGAGACCTTCTCTATTATTGAAGGAACAGATCCGGGGCAGTTTTCAAGCGGAAACTTTTCTGCAACAGACGCGCTTGTAAAGCATCCACTTATTGATGATTTGGTTTGGTATGGATCAAATAGTTCTTTCGGATACATACAGAACGGAGTGATAAGCATCGGTCCTACATCCGGTGGCCCTACTGGAGGCGTATCGGATATCGCTATAGCTCACGATGGTAGCTATATGTTAGTTGCGGCTATTAACGGTAGAGTTTACCGTTCTACAAATAACACCCTGTTAGAGTTCGAACCTATTTACTCTGGCGGCTCCAATACAGGTAACCTCCCTCAGAGTGGAATAGGTCGATGCAGAATTGACATCTCACAGGATGATCCTAACCACGCTTTTGCATTGTATGCGACTTCTGGAGGTTTGTTTTATGGACTTTACTACAGTGATGGTGCTTCTCAAGAAGGGACATGGACTGTATGCTGGCCTGGTGGAGAAGATGAATATACTCCTCTTCCTAGAAGCCAGGGTATTTACGATTTAGCTCTAGGTATTAAAAAAGGACAGCCTGACCTAGCTTATGTTGGTGGTATTTCTCTTTGGAGATCTGGACCTAATCAACAGGCGGAATTAGCTGCGGCTCCATTTGACTCTCCTGGTTTTCCTTACGGAGTTCACGCAGATATACAGGATATTGTTTTTACTGAAGCGGGTACTATGTACGTCACATGTGATGGGGGTATTTACAAAAGTAACGATGGAGGTGTTAGCTACACTGCATGTAATCATAACTACAACGTAACTCAGTTTTATGGTATAGCTCATAGTGCTGGTGAAGCTGTTCTCGGAGGAACCCAGGATAATGGTTCATTATTTATACCAGGAGGGGATTACTTCCTTAGTGAGCAGAATGCCGTGGAAGTTCATGGTGGTGATGGTTTTGATTGTGCGATAAGTCAGGTGACTGAATCTATTGAGCATTCTTACGCTTGGTTTGCCGCTTCCCAAAACGGAGGTCTTACTCGTGGAACTCTTGCTCCAGGAGAGTACATGAATCTAGGTGGATTTTATGACGATGAAATTATCGAGTTAATTGACGAGGAAGGCAATTTAGGACAGTTCTACACATGTCTTCGTTTATATGAGGATACGGAGGATGATAACTCTCAACGAAGTGTGATTGTTGTTAACCCTTATGGAGAGACTGTGTCAGATAGTACATTCACACTTTACACAAGCAATCAGAATCTTCCATTCGACTGGACGATACCTGCAGGTGATGAGTTAATGTTTTATGAGAATATTATTCGGCCTGAATTATTATTAGATGCGCCGCTAACGACTGACCCTAATTATTTCTGGCTTACACCTCAGATTAATGAAGAGCAGATTGTCTGTGTTGATGATACTGTTAGTATTGATACTGTAGATGTGATTTCTGAAATCATACCTAATCTTCTAGATACAATTATGATAGTTGATGGTATTGAGTATAACGTTCAGATAGACTTAGGCAACGATACTCTCTTCGTAGAAGAAGTTCAGTACTCTGTAGTGGATGTCTGCGATACAATGTACTATCACTACCCTGACACTATTTTAGGAGAACCGGAGAGAAGAAAAGTCCAGGATCCTTACACGACCATGTTAACTATTGGATTTGTTGGAGGCCAAGGTATTTGGATGACAAGAGATGCGTTAAACTTTAACACTACTCCTAACTGGATGCGATTAGGTAATGCTCCTGGTGGGTCTGGAGCTAAGGCTATCGAGTATGTAGTTAATGACGACTCTGCTGGAGATGTGATGTTCGTGAGTGGATGGAATGGTTCGTTATATAGATTCTCTGGACTCTCTGAAATTTACACGGACTCTGATGTAGCCGACCACATTGTTGTAGATCAGCTTATCACTAATGGTTCTCCTATCACAGGAATAAGCATAGACCCTAACAATGCTAACCACATGGTTATCACTATAGGCGGTTATGGTGCTCTTTCTGCAGGTAAGGTTCGCGAAACATGGAATGCACTAGCTCCTTCTCCAACTTTCACTGATATCTGGTCTGGAGGATTAAACAGCATGCCTGTTTACGATGTCGTAATTGACTCGCAGGATGCTTCAGGTTCAACTGTCCTTGTCGGAACTGAGTATGGAATATTCGTTACTGATAACGGTGGGAGTGACTGGATTATAGCTAACCTTGGTATGGCAACTACTGCTGAGGATTTAACCGCTCCAGTGTTCGATCTTAAGCAGCAGTGGCGTTCGAATACAAACTGGAGTAATCCTACTAATACAGGTGCTATATACGCTGGAACACATGGTCGCGGTATATTCAGATCTGACACATTCTTAGGTACTGAGGATGTCGCTATTGAAGACAACAGTGTTGAGTCACTTTTAGTTTACCCTAACCCAGCTACTTATGGTTCTGTACAGGTTTCTACAAGTGGATTCGCTGGCGAAATCAAACTTGAGGTTTACGACCTTCAGGGTAGAATCGTTTACTCTGAGAGAATAGAGAATGCACAGTCTTCAGAGCGTGCTCTGATAGACATCAGTGGCCTTTCTAACGGTACTTACGTTGTAAGAATGGTTAGCTCTCATAAGCAGCTTGCTACTAAGCTAGTGATTCGTAGATAGAGCGATAAAACATTGCGAAAAAGGGAAGTCTTTCTGAGACCGCAAAGAGCCTTGGAGAAATCCAGGGCTTTTTTGTGTTAAATACTTAAATAACAGAGGTTAACGATTCTTTACGTATAGTGATAGTATAGGCCTAGTATTTTCTCTGTGCCTACCCTTGTGCTTACATTTTGTGTATAAGTGGGTTAAATTTTATTGACATTGTCCATATTCTGATAGCATAATTAGTATATCATCAGAATTTACACATCCATCGTTGTTTCCATCATAGAACAATTCTGTTGTGCATTGACCGTATTCCAATAGTAAGCTTAATATATCTCCTATATTAACGCAACCATCATTATTTCCGTCTGTTATTAGGTTTATCTCACAAACAAAGTTTAATGAAGAGCTGTAATCGCACTCCAATGATACAAAACTATCAACTTGGAAGCAGGGTAGAATCCAATTTGGGTCAAGGAAGTCTGAGCAAGTTGATGCAATCTGTTGATTAGCATAATCAACGTCCCATACTTGAATGCATTCTAAGTTCCAATTACTAAATGTATATAACTGACTTATGTTGGTATTTGAAGATATGTCTAATTGTGTTAGTTGATTATTGTTACATCTCAAGTGTGTCAAATTAATGTTATTTGATAAGTCAATTGATTCGATGAAATTAT
>CAWVZZ010000065.1:0-10735 GCA_963934745.1 uncultured Flavobacteriales bacterium
GAATTTCTGAGACGCTGTAGCCTAGAAAGATATTTCTAAGATGTCCGAGGTGAATGGGCTTATTAGTGTTAGGGGAGGAGTACTCCACCATTACTTGTGACTTAGAGTTAGGTTCTTTATTACCGAATGAAGATCCCGATGTGACAGCTTTGCTCAGAGCTTCAGCCCAGTATGAATCTGAGATGCTTAGGTTAAGGAAGCCTTTTACGATTTGGAAAGCCGTGATTTCATCTACGTTAGAGACAAGGTGAGTTCCTATTTCTTCACCTGTGGCTTCTGGTGATTTACTAGCTATGCGAGTGAATGGGAAGACTACAACAGTGCGTTCTCCCACGAATTCTGAACGTGTGCTCTGTACTGATATCTGCTTGATGTCCGGGCGTGTGCCGTAGAGTGTCAAGCAAGCATTAGAAACAGCTTCTGTTATGAGTAAGTCAAGGTTTTGCATGGATGTCACTTTATGGGAAGATGTATTTCTGCCATCATACATCTAGCTGATCCGCCTCCGCACGCTTCTATTACATCGAGAGTAATGGCAACTATTTTACCGTATGAGCTAAGCTTTTTAATTTGGTCGGGAGTGAGAGCTTTTAAAGCAGATGCGCTCATAACAATTCTAGCTTCGTCGTCATTAGTTGATGCAACTTCTAGCATGTTTCCAGCGAAATGAGAGATTTGGTCCTCGGAAAGAGGAATTATTTCAATATTGTTCTCTTCTAAAGATTCTCGCACAAGACTCACATCATCTTCGTGGTCTAGGCTATCTAGACATACAGTCGCCCATCCTGTGCCTACACACATCATTACGTTAGTGTGGTAAATGCTTTCTCGTTTATCGTTTACAGTTTGGCGAGAGTCGAAGACTATTCCATCGTAATTGAATGCTTCGCAAAACTGTGCGAAAGCTACCTTGTCTGTTCGTAGGCTGATAGCTGCGTACGCCTTATGGTTAGCTCTGTCTAGGACTATGCTTCCAGTTCCTTCTAAGAACGTGTTGTGCTCTTCGAATTCAGTGAAGTCAACTATTTCTGTAACATTAAATCCGTGATTATGTTGAAGGTCTAGAATGATGTCTTCTCTTCGTTCAGGCCTTCTGTTAGGTGCGAACATGGGGTAGAGGGCTACTCTTCCGGCAGAGTGAAAGCTAATCCAGTTATTGGGGAACAAAGCGTCAGGAGTGTCTGTATCTGGATCGTCTTCTATAACGATTACGTTAATGCCCTCAGATATTAGTATGTCGACCATGTTATCAAATTCCTCAAGAGCGCTGTCTATTACATCCTCGGGTGAGAGGTTGTCGAGGACTTTTTGGTAGTAGTTGTTGCCAGCCGTTTCTTCATTCATTCTGAATGCTGACGGACGTACCATTAGTATATTAGTTGTTCTTTGATTAGGCATTACTTTCTATATATAGGTAGTGTGACGCAGCGTAGGAGTCCTCCCATTTTAGAAGTTTCTCCCATGGGGGTTTCTAAGACTTCGTAACCCCATTTTCTTAGTTGTGTATTTACGGCGTCGAATCCTCTGCCGCTGATTACTGTGGTAGGAGAAATGCTCAGTAAGTTGCAATGCATTTCGTACATGCCATCAGCATTAACTTCTATAATCTTTCCTTCAAAGTGTTTTCTAATCCACTGCCTATCTTTTTCGTGCTTCAAGCCCTCAGGATGAAAAATGGCGTGACCTCCACCAAGGACACTTAAACAGCAATCGAGGTGTAGGGCATTGAATTTAGGTTCTGTATCGGATTTGGAAAGAGCGAAAGAGCGTATGTGTTGGTCGGGGAATTCCACGCTTAACCACCCTAAAGCTTGCTCATTAGTACGTGATGTTCTATATTCTTCAAAGTCATCGCCTTCACCGTATCCCACCCAAATCTCGTTACTCATAGGCATAACATCACCTCCTTCTATTCTCACTCCTGTAGTAGGAGTTGTGAGGTGGTCAGATGATACATAATGCGCGATACCTTCCCACTCAGGCGTTCTGGCGGGTATCATCGAAGTGCGGATGAGCTTGTCATTTATTACAATACCTACATCGCGAGCGAACACTTGGTTGAGATCTTCAATAATGTTTGGTCTAATAACTTCAACTCCTCTAGATTTAAGTAAATGGACTAATCCTTCAAGTTCAAGTTGTACATCTTTTTCAAGAGGATAAGTTCCAGCTAGGATATGTTCGCGAGATTTAGGATCAACAGCTTGTTCGGCAGTAGGGTCGGGACCCCATGATGCTGCAGAGCCTACAATTACCTTTTTAAGTAATGACCATTCATTATTTACATGGCAATTAGGTGAGCTCATAAGTGATCCTTTAAAGTCTTATGTTTATCCCTGAGCAACTTCATGAGATTGTCTTTATTCATCAAGATGTCCGTGTTCGTAGCTTTCCCGGCCGTTTCGCTAATGAAATTAAAGTGCAAGGTGTTCACACTTAAAAACACAAACATTCCTGATTTCACTTGTGTTTTAAAATGTCTTACCAGAACGGTGTCGCCTTTTTCGGTTAGTTGATAATCTTCGTGATAGGTAGTGCTTGAATTCTCAAACCTTTGGTTGATGAATAGCTCCATCCCTTTAGGTGACCCTTCGAAGTTTTCTAAAAAGTCAACATAAATAAGAAGGTCATATCCAATGATTGCTACTCTTTGGCTGTCTTCAACTATCCACGGGCTAGCGTAATAAACATCTACTAATTCAACTCTATTGGTGTAACCTCTGTCTCTCCACGATCGTGTTATTGAATAATCTTTGGAAATACTAGCTGTGTCGTTTCTGAATACGGGTGTATAGTGCTGTGTGTGGTTGATGTAATCAACGGAATCCCCTGTTTGTTGTAAGTGAAAGAAATCATATAGATCGTTGCGGATTAACTTTAACGTATCATCACCCATGCCCGAGTTGAGCTTGTCCCAGTTTATGGACACTACAAGAGGGTCATTATCCCAATTGAATCCTTCTATGCCTGGATGCATCGCTACAGGTGTAAGGGTATCAGCACTTGTTTTACATCCAATAAATGTTATAGTAAGGCTTGCAAATAAAAAAAGTAACACTCTAATCTTCATGCTGCGAAGATAGGTTGTGGGGATAGTTTTAGTCCTTTTTTAATCCGATTTCAGCGAGTCTTTGATTTAAATATTCTCCAGCTGAAATAGGAGGGTCGATCGGCTGCTGGCCTTCAGCTACACATTGAGGCAGAGCATCTAGTTTCATTGCCGGCCTAGGGTGGCAGAAGAAAGGAATGCTAAAGCGTGGAGTGTGCCATAATTCACGAGGTGGATTTACAACTCTATGTGTAGTTGACTTTAGTTGATAGTTGGTTAGCCTTTGTAGCATGTCTCCACAATTCATAACTAGATGTTCAGAATTTGCTGTTACTTTATTCCACTGACCGTCTGTACCCATGACTTCAAGCCCCGATGCCGAAGCACCCACCAGAAGAGTAATTAAGTTTATGTCCTCATGCTCTGCTGCCCTGACAGATGAATCAGGTTCTCCAGAAATAGGAGGGTAGTGAATTGCTCGCAAGATGCTGTTACCACCATCAATATATCCAGTGAAATAGTCAGTTGCGAGTCCGAGGTGCATAGCAAGAGCTTCTAAAACAGTTGAGCCAACGGATTCTAAGGCTTTATATAAATCGTCTGAGCATTGTGCAAATTCAGGAGCCTCATCGACTGACCCATTAGCTGGATAATAACTCATGTCTGCAGCTTGGGGGATGTTGGTTTGGCCTACTTGCCAAAACTCCTTCAAATCCATTACACTGCTGCCTTTTGCATGCTCTGTTCCGAACTGAACAAAACCCCTTTGATTGTTAACCTCAGGCTGTCTGTACTTGAGCTTAATGTCATTAGGTAGGCTGAAGAATTTCTTAACCTCATCATACATTGATGCTATAAGGTTGTCTGATACTCCATGTCCGCTAATAGCAGCGAATCCTATAGAGCGATAGGCAGCTCCTAATTCGTTAGCGAATGCTAGCCTTTCCTCTTTACTTCCTTCGGTAAAACGTCTTAGATCAAGTGTAGGAATTCCGGCTTCGAGGTTAAATTTAAGTTGGCTCATGCTGCAAGATATATGAAACTTTAATGTGAAGCTTAAAGTTGCCTTAAAAATTCTATTAGTAGCCTAATAATCTTTTTGTTGGAGAAATGTTCTCTTATGTGCTTCTTACCACTTTCTGCGATGTTTCTAGCTTTATTGCTGTCTTGCAACAGTATTATGATGTTAGAAGCGAAGCCAGCGGCGTCATCAGCTATCAGGGCGTGTTTCCCTTCAGTAAGTCCTAATCCACATACACCTAGATGAGTGCTGACTGTAGGTTTTCCCGCAGCCATACCCTCTACGGCTTTAATTCTCATGCCTGAACCGCTATGTAGAGGTATGGTCATGATTCCAGATCGCTTCAAAAATTTAGATGCATCATGAACTTCGCCTATTACGGAAATTCCGGCGGTGGTATTGCTAGAGAATCCTGGCGGCATATTTCTTCCTGCGAGTACTAGTTCCGCTTTAGGTATTTCTTTTCGCACTATAGGCCAAACCTCATCCACCAGCCAGCTAACTCCATGCACATTAGGTTCCCAGTCCATTGACCCGAAGTGAAATACATGGTCATATTCAAGGTTTTCGGATTCTCTACCATCTTCACTAAAGTCAAGTCCAAATGCCGAAACGCTAACAGGCACATTAGCTCCTAGTCTTTTGAAAGTCTCAGCATCTTCTTCAGTAATGGGTATAATTGCATCTACATCGTTAAGACGTTTCACCTCGTATGACTTTAGCTGCTTAGAAAGCCTTCTGAGATACCACTTCTTTAACCCCACTCTAGCTTTAGAAGCTAAGCCCTCCCATATTTGATGCTCTACATTGTGAGCTCTCAATATGATTTTTGCTTTGCTTACTTTTCTGATGGTCTCGATATACGACGCCGTGTATAATGATTCTAGAATTATAAAATCAAAATCGTTTTCTGTGATTAACTTTTCTATTTCTGAATCTAATTCAAAAGAATGAAATCTTGAAATATTGTAACTCTTACCAGTAATAAGATGTGTTAGAGCTGAAAAGGGTTTTACTCGGGTGTCTATATTGAACGTAGATAAGCCCACGCTATTTAGGTAGTATTCAGCTATTTCGTCAAGCTTAACGGGGTGCTTGTGGGTAGAGGTTGCAAGAACTTTAAGGTCACATCCTGCTGCTAAAAGCCCCGTTGTTATAGCATCCATAGCTAGACATCCACCGTCTACTGAAGGTCTAGGTGGTTTAGGACAAATCTGTAGGACTCTCATTTACTTGAAAGAAAACTGTTTGTATAAAAAAGACCGCCCACCTCTGACTGCATAAGCTGTAAGTATAGATGCTCCAGGAACTAAAACGATAGTGCTTAGCCACATTCCTAACATGGGGGAGAAGGTGCCAGATTTTACCATTTGTTCTCCTACAATAGAAATAATGTAGTAGAGAATGAAAACGATCAAAGCTAGAACGATAGGCAGCCCTATTCCTCCCTTTTTCACTAGAGCACCTAGGGAAGATCCTACGAAGAATAAGACTAGACAACTCACTGCTAAGATGAATTTCCTATGCCACTCGATTGCGTGTCTATCCCTCCTGAGGGCTTTCCCCTTAATCTTTTTAATTGAATTGTCTATTCCTCTTACTTGATTGTTAGATATGTCCCTAGCGCTTGAGAATGCTGTATTTCTTTCAACTCTAGATATAGAATGTAACCAGCTCGCTTTTCCAGCCTTCACGATTGTATTTGTAAACAGAGAATCTTGAAATAAGCTCAAACCGTTTCTACCGTACTCCACTAGGTTCAATCTTTCTTTTTCGACATCCGCCTTTAAAGAGTCAATCGCTTCCTCTAATTTGGGGATGGACATCATTTCGTAAGAATTCCTGAATAATCCCTCGTCAGCCATATCGAAATCTAGAGAGCGTAAATCTATCCGTAGTGTTTGTTGTTCGAAAGAGGATGTTATGTGGGGGTGGAGTCTTTCTTTGCGTCTGACGTTTGGTTCGGTTTGGTCCTCATAACTAACACCATTATGCAACTCAATGATTAACTCTACTCTGGCTGTGTCATTAGTCATCTTGCCACTTTCAGCTTTGATAACACGCGAAGCTCCCCTTTCAGGGTTTCTGTGGTCGTGGATCAAAATATTATTCATCGTCCCATCACTTTCCTTATCCTCAACTCTAATGGCAAATCCCTCTATCCCTGTGTAGAAAACTCCAGGTCTGATGTTTAATGCAGGTCTCTGCTTGGTGACAGAGTACAATAAGGTTCTAAATTTTGCATTAGCCGAGGGCCAAGCACTACTCGAGAACCATAACGCGCCCGTAGAGACAAAGAGCATAAGAATTATAAGTGGCCTTAGAATTTTTAATAGAGGCATTCCTGCGGACTGCATGGCTGTGAGTTCGTTTTTCTCACTAAGATTCCCCAAGGCCATTATACTGGCGACGAGTATAGCCATGGGTAAAGCCAAGTTGACAATACGAGCAGAGGCGAACCAAATCAGTTTAAGGATCACCCATGTTTCAAGGCCTTTACCTATGAAATCGTCTGCATAAACCCAAAGAAATTGCATGTCTAAGACGAATAATGCAACGGGAAATGTTATCGCAAGTGGCTTTAGAAAAGCACGTAACATGATATGGGAGGTCTTGCGCATTATTCTATGTGGTGAATTGCTCGTGGACAAAGATACTCTCGTAAATTGCAGCCTATTAATAACTCAACACACGTTTTTATGAGAATTAGTCAATATACTTTTACAGCACTTCTAGTTGTAGCAATATTAGTCGGTTGTGGACCAACGTCAGAGGATTTTAAAATACTAGACCCTGCGACAGTGAGTGTGGGAGCGAGTGAGCCCGATGAAGATGGGTTTGTTTGGCAAACAGAGCAATTTGAAGATTTAAAAATAGTTAGATATCAAATTCCAGGTTGGGAACATTTGAGCGAACGTCAACAATCCTTGGTTTATTGTCTGAACATGGCTGGCCTAAGTGGCCGTGATATGATGTACGATCAGAATAACAGATACAACCTTAGAGTTCGTAATCTTCTTGAGAAGATACATTCAGATTACGATTGTGATAGAGAAACGATAGGTTTTGATAGATTTGAGACATACCTCAAAAGGATTTGGTTTTCAAATGGTATCCATCATCACTATTCTAATAAAAAACATATCCCTGAATTCAGTCGCGAATACTTCGAGCACCTTCTCTCAATTTGTGATTTAGAGTGCTCGGAAGAACTCATGGCGGTTATCATGGATCCTTTAGTTGAGGCAAAAAAAGTTGAACTAGATCGCGAAGTGGGTTTAGTGGAAGGTTCGTCAGTGAACTTCTATGGTCCCGGAGTAACTACTGAGGATGCTGAAGATTATTTCGAATCAATTAAAGTTAAAGGAACTAGAAACCCGGTTGAATACGGCCTTAACTCTAGACTTGTAAAAACAGAGTCTGGCGAAATTGTAGAAGAGGTATATAAGATAGGAGGGCTTTACAACGATGCACTAGTCGAGGTGATATCTTGGCTAAGAAAAGCACATTCTTACACTGAGAACCATAAGCAGGCAGTAGCAATGGAGCATTTAATCGAGTATTACGAGACTGGTGATCTTGAAAAATGGAGCCTTTACAACGTCAACTGGGTAAAAGACACCGAGGGGGATGTTGATTACATCAATGGGTTTATAGAGGTTTACAATGACCCTCTAGGCTATACAGGAAGTTACGAAACCATAGTTGAGATTAAAGATTTCGATGCAAGTGCAAGAATGGCTACACTTATGGAGAACGCTCAATGGTTTGAAGACCACATGCCCTTCTTCGAGGAGCATAAGAAAACGGAAGTAATAGGTATTACTTATAATGTAGTGAACGTTGCGGGTGAAGCTGGAGATGCTTCTCCATCAACTCCCATCGGAGTTAACCTTCCTAACTCTAACTGGATACGTCAAATACACGGTTCTAAATCAGTTAGCCTAGGAAATATAGTTAGTGCGTATGCAATGGCATCCGGTGGAGGAATGTTAGCTGAGTTCGCTCACGATGAGGTCGAAGTACGTAGAGTAACGGCACATTCGTCTTTAGCGGGTAAACTGCATACAGCCATGCATGAAGTTATAGGCCATGCTTCTGGAAAACTAGAAGAAGGTGTAGCTACTCCTAAAGAAACTATTCTGGAGTACAGCTCAACACTAGAAGAGGGTAGAGCTGATCTCGTGGCGTTATACTTCCTCTTAGATGAGAAGTTAATTGAGTTAGGACTTATGAAAACTATTGAAGTAGGTCGTGCTGAATACGATAGCTACATCAGGGGCGGAATGATGACTCAAGTAGTACGTCTAGACTTAGGTGATGATATCGAGGAGGCACACATGAGAAATCGTGCTTGGGTAAGTAACTGGTGTTATGAAAAAGGTTTAGATGAGGGTGTTATTAAAAAGTATAAGAAGGATGACGGTAAGACTTACATTGACATCACGGACTACGAAGCTCTACAGGAGTTGTTCGGAGAGCTGCTCAGAGAAGTGCAGCGCATCAAATCTCAAGGAGATTATGCAGCAGCTAAGGCATTGGTTGAAGGCTATGGAGTTAAAGTAGACCCTGAAATTCACGCTGAAGTTCTCGAGCGCTCGAAGTCATTAGGTATTGCTCCTTATGGAGGATTTATTAACCCTCAGATGGAAGCTATAATTGACGAAGAAGGAGTAATCATAGAAATCGTTTTGACATACCCTTCTGACTTCACTCAACAAATGCTATACTATAGTAATAACTTTAGTTTCCTTCCGGAAATTAATGAGTTAACTCATTAATAACTCCCTGTAAAAAATTGAAATGAGACATCTATTATTTATTACGGTTAGTTTTCTTCTTGCGTTTTCTTCTGACACTTCAGCCCAAACCCTCTGTGAGGAAGGTATGGCTGCAGAATATGCATGTGACGGATATGATCTTTATGCATACCTTCCATTATCCTCAATCGGCGGTGGCGATAACGGTAACGACTGTTGGGGCTGGGTTGATTCAGCTTCAGGCCGTGAATTCGTATTATTTGGCCGCTCACATGGATTGAGCATTGTTGAGGTGACGGATCCATTAAGTCCAGTATTTATAGCAACTTTACCTACAGCTACTTCTCAAAGTTTATGGAGGGACATTAAGGTGGCAGGGGATTATGCTTTCATTGTTAGTGAAGCTGGAGGTCACGGAATGCAAATCCTTGAACTCACACAGGTTCTGGAGTTGTCTGGATTCCCTTTTAACATAAGCGCGACAGCGAACTATATGGGTTTCGGAAATGCTCACAATCTAGCAATCAATACAGAAACGAATTATGCATACGGTGTAGGCACGAACACTTTCGGAGGGGGATTACACATTGTTGATATTAGTAATCCAGAGCTACCTGTTATTGCAGGCTCTTACGATGGTTTTTATACTCACGACGCTCAACCTGTTGTTTATAGTGGTCTCGATGCTGATTACTTCGGTAAAGAAATAGTATTCTGCTTTAACGGAAGTGCTGGCATCGCTATTTTAAACGCGGAGGATAAAACGGATGTTCAATTGATCAAGCACGTAACTTACGAGAACAGTGCATATACTCATCAGGGGTGGGTTAGTGAAGATCATCATATGGTGTATTTTAATGATGAACTAGACGAGGTGTACAACGGTAATTTTACTCGTACTTATATGATGAATGTAGATGACTTGGATAACCCCGTTATCATAGGTTATTACGAGTCTGATAACACCGCAATTGATCATAACCTCTACACCCACAATGGTAAGGTTTATGCATCCAATTACAGAAGCGGTCTCATAGTGTCAACTATTCTAGAAGACGGAACCATAGAGCCATATGGCTTCTTCGATACATATCCTGCAGATGATGAGACAGAGTTTACAGGGACCTGGTCTAACTATCCGTATTTCCCCTCAGGGACTATTGCTGTGAGTAATTTCGATGGTTTGTTTATCATTCGTGAAGCTGGTATTGATGGCGTTGAGTCTACAGAGTTGCCTCCAACCCCAGTTTTAAACCTTAGCCCTAATCCATCAAGTTCTTCCGTATTACTGACGGGAAATTTTGTGGATTGTGGTGTGAGAGTTTACGATATGACGGGTAGAGAAGTGATGCTGGTGAACTCTATTCCATCTGTAAACGGACTTAACTTAGACATAAATACGCTATCTGAAGGTACCTATATCTTAAATGTAGTTAGCTCTAAATCTGGCGAGGTCCTAGCTACTTCAAAGCTGGTAGTCTCTCCTAGATGATATCATTTTGAAAGGCCTTCATTTATCGCTTCTCATTTTACTTCTTGCCAGTGGTGATATTATAGCCCAAACCCCTTGCGAGAATGGCTTTTCAGAGATTTATCCATGCGATGAGTATGAATTCTATTCCTTCCTTCCATTAGAAGAAGTTGGCGGTGGAGAGAAGGGTAATGATTGCTGGGGGTGGGTTGATGATGTTTCTGGTAGGGAGTTCGTTTTGTACGGTCGCACTAATGGAATGGCTGTGGTTGAGATATCTGACCCAGAAAGCCCCATTTATTTAGCTGAAGTTCCCCCTAACGCCCTTTCGGCTATTTGGAGAGATATAAAAGTTATAGGAAATCACGCTTTTATAGTTAGTGATGTTGAAGGGCACGGAATGCAGGTTCTTGAATTAACACAATTGCTAAATA
>CAWVZZ010000066.1:0-10550 GCA_963934745.1 uncultured Flavobacteriales bacterium
CAGTACCAGCATCAAGAGTAGCTCTTAAAATATAAGAACCCGTTGCAGAAGGCTCCCAGCCGGTTGCGATGTAAAGCGTGTCTTGTGCGTATGCGGGGCAATCAGGTGCGTTCGCAAAGGAGAAAACTTCTCCTAACTGCTCAATAACCGTTGCAAGAACTTCCGATCCGTCAGCTGAAAGAACCTCAACTATTACGTCGACATTCTGTTGGTTCTCCGTTCCGTTGTTGCGGTAAAGAACGCCACAAAGAACACCTCCATCACCCTCAGAAATTGCTTGCTCCATTGGAGTTACTCTGTATTCCCAAACATTATAAATATCTCCATTTGTAATCTGGACAATAGCTAGATCATCAGCATTAGGGTTTGAAGAGACTACAACATCATCTATCCCCCAGTAGTAGTGGCTATATGAATTGCCTACCTCTGGAGCTTGCATGTATGAGAAACGGAATTGTACCTCAGCTTGATAAGCTGCTACACAGCTAATGTCAAGTGTTGTAGGTAACGGATTAGCTGAAGCAGTATTCGCCGCTTCTGTAAATGACCCGTGACCATCGAATGTTGTCCAAGTTGCGCCACCGTCATTTGTTACATCTACATAAATAGGTGCGTATGGGTAACAGCAGTAACGGAAGTATTGATCCCAGCTAAGAATTACTGACCCGTCGTTAGAAAAGTCAATAACCGGACTAGTTAAAGAACCGTCCGTGTCTTGATATCCTTCAGCAATAGGAGTGTTGAGGTAATCACAATCAAAAATCATCCACCCATTCTCTGGTGTGCCTGATTCAAGCGCGCCTATGTTAGTAGAGTATTCTCCGCCTGGGTGAGCTACACCTGTAGCGTCTCCGTTTGCGTAAAACCCTGTATTACCGGGAGCTACCCAAACCCAAAGGCTGTCGTTAGCGTTGTCCGAAGTCATCCAAGCGCCATTACCGTTGATTCCGTCAAACCCATTAGAGAAATCCTCTTGGAAAAGAACTGTTCCACCTCCGCGTTGGTTTTCACGAGCTTCGATACCAGCTAGGCGTGAGTTAGTTAATTCTGTAGCAGATGCTTCAGTAATTGTGTGCTCAAAGCTGTGGAGTGTTTCCAAGCGTTGGCCAGAAGCGATTGCAAAAATGCACAGTGCTCCAAGAGTTAATGTCAAATGTTTCATATTCTTAATAAAGTATTACAATCGGCAAATTACGTAAAAAAAAAGAGGAGAACCATAATGGCCTCCTCCTTTTCTTTATGTAAAGTATTTTTTACTTAACCATTAGGCGGTCAGTAGCTCTCTCGCCATTAACTGTCATAGTGTAAGTGTACGCACCGGCTGCAAAACTAGCCGCATCAATAGAGATGCTGTTGTAACCAGGAGCTTGTGTACCCATATCTAAACCGTAAACGATTTTTCCAGCAATATCACGAACCTCAAAGGTTACGTCAGACGCGCGGTCTAGACGGAACTGAACTTTAGAAGTGCCGTTAGTGGGGTTAGGGAAGCTAGGGAACATCTCGAATCCGAGTGTTGTAGATACTTCACCGATGTTATCTTGAACGTTAGGGTCAAGGTTAAGACGTACTACAGGAACTTCGTTAGAGTAGTACCAGCCATATGTAGAACCAGCTCCGAAAGGACCGTATACAAATGCCGTGTTATCTTGAGTGTACTTAGACTCTCCAACTTGAACGTTAGAACCACCGTAGTGCTCGAAACCAGCACCTAAGAAATCACCTGCAGAAGCCTCATATGGTTCTTCAAGAATTAGGTGGTACCAAGTAACTACTTCCTCGCCTACTGCGTTAGTGTTTCCAGCGATGATATCGTACTCGTCAGAACTAACTAAGATTCCACCGTACTGCTCCTCTCCAAAAAGAGCGTCACTTTGGTCAAATAAGTGAGCAATGATAGATGTGCCTGATTCAGAACCGTCGATGATTGCAACATCAATAGAGTAGATAGTAACATCAGAAACTACGTCGAACATAGAAACAGCGATATAGTCGTCTGTTCCGTCTGCAGGGAACGCTGTGCTAATCATTCCGTCATCTCGTCCCCACGATAGGTCAGTAACTACGAACGACTGCTCAGCTGTGTTGTTTGAAGGGTTCTCATCTTCAGCGTCTGCTAATAAGTTGTATGTTACAGTAACTGGTCCTTGACCTGCTGGCGTGTATGCAACACTTAATGTGTCAGCACTTTGGTAACCTAGAGAGATTGCATCAGAACCACTAACAGCACCGTTAACGTCTAGCTCGAGTAAAACGCCTGTTTGGTCTTGAAAACCTACATTGTAAACCTTTGCAGCAGCAGATAAGTCAGCAGGAAGTTGGCTTTCAGCCCAAGCACCGTACTCATATACTCCAGTGCGTTCGAAGTCTGTGTAGCTTGCGTAGTTATCGATACGAGTATCGTTAGCAGGAGTTGGGTACATTAAGATGTCATCAATCTCCCAGCTATATCCCCAAGTTCCAGACCAACGGAAACGAACGTAAATAGTTGCTTCTCCTCCAGCTGCTGTAGTAATATCAAATTCTACAAGTGCAGGGTTATCAGAACCGTCACCAGTTCCGTATCCAGGGAAAACTTCGAAACGACTTGCGATTAGATTTCCGTCACCGTAATCTACAGTTCCAGATTCTTCATCCCAACTATCGATAGCTGGCCAGTTAATTCCGTCACGGCTGATCTCGATAAGACACTTCTCACTATCGTCAGAAGAACCGTTATCCCAGCAGCGGTAACGTGTCTCAATAGAGATAGACACGAAAGGCTCAGCTGAACAGTCGATAGGGTAAGCTGTTTGTACCCAGCAGTTCTCTAACCAGTTAGCGTCGTAGTTAGCGTCCTCACCGAAAAGATCAGAATCAACTATTAAAATTCCGTTAGCAGATGTCGTAGAGTTCATTGCACTTGCGGCTGAACCATCTCCCGTTCCACCAGCCCATTGGTTATACGCTCCAGCAGGTCCTACTGAAGAACACTCGAAGTTGATATCGATCTCATACCATGGTGATCCAGTGACATCAGAACCGTTATCGAACACCCAGTCAGAACAGTTATCTACATTACAATCGTTACTCCAGAAAGTATCACGTGTGATTTGTTCTGAAGATTGAGATTCCATGCGTAACGCGTTAGCGTTCTTCTCTGCAACTGGTAAAAGTTGTTGAGCCGTTGCGAAGGTTCCAATGAACATTGCAGCTAAAAAAAAGTATATTTGCTTCATCTTGAGCATTTTAGGTTTGTTATTTCTTGTTTGGATTACAAATATAGATTGCAAAACGATTGATTCTGTGTTTTTTATGCTAATTCTCCTTCCTCGTCGATATCTATGAAATCTGAGATGGGTGGACAGCTGCACATTAAATTCCTGTCTCCGTATGTATCATTCACTCTTGCTACTGGAGCCCAAAACTTATCTCCCCTCAATCCTTTCACAGGATATACAGCCTTCTCCCTTGAGTACGGATGCGTCCATTCTGTAGCTGTAGCTTCACATGCAGTATGAGGGGCCATCTTAATTACGTTATCCTCCGCATCAACTTCACCCTTTTCTATAGCACGTATTTCTTCTCTTATACAGAGCATCGCCTCTACGAATCTATCTAACTCTTGCAGCGATTCACTTTCTGTAGGTTCAATCATCAGTGTTCCAGCAACCGGGAAGGAAACAGTGGGTGCGTGGAACCCATAATCGATTAATCTCTTCGCGATATCTGCTACTTCCACACCGAATTCTTTGAATGGTCTGCAGTCGACTATCATTTCATGGGCAACGGTTCCATTTTTTCCTTGAAACAGAATGTCATATTCAACACTAAGTTTTTCCTTGAGATAGTTAGCATTCAAAATCGCAACTTCAGTTGCCTGAGTAGCACCTTTGACTCCTAGCATTTTTAGGTATGCATATGGGATCAAACCTATGAGGGCGCTACCATAAGGAGCTGCACTTACGGCTGAAATCGAATTCGCCCCACCCTTGTGAACTATAGGGTGGCCCGGTAGGAACTGACTTAAATGTGTCGCTACACCTATAGGACCTACACCGGGGCCCCCTCCACCATGAGGTATAGCGAAAGTCTTGTGAAGATTTAAGTGACAAACATCAGCGCCGATATTTCCCGGGCTTGTAATTCCTACTTGAGCATTCATATTAGCCCCGTCCATATAGACTTGGCCTCCATGAGAGTGAACGGTTGCCGTAATCTCTAATATTCCCTCTTCATAAACACCATGTGTTGATGGATAGGTGATCATTATGGCACTTAAATTCTCGCTGTGATGTTCCGCTTTTACCTTTAAATCTTCAATGTCAATATCACCGTTATCCATACATCCTACCACCACCACCTTTAATCCAGCCATCACCGCACTTGCAGGATTCGTTCCGTGTGCACTAGATGGAATTAAGCAGATATTTCTATGACCTTCCCCTCTACTTTCATGATACGCTTGAATAACAAGCATACCAGCGTATTCGCCGTTAGCTCCCGAGTTAGGCTGGAGAGTAACTCTGTCAAAACCCGTAATCTCAGCTAAATCACTTTCGAGATTTTCAAGAATCTCTATCATTCCCTTTGCTTGATTCGTAGGACAAAAAGGATGTAGCTCCGCGAATTTATACCAAGCAATAGGCAGAAGCTCTGTTGCAGCATTGAGCTTCATGGTACATGAACCGAGAGGGATCATTCCGTGGACTAAAGAGTAATCTTTATTTTCGAGATGCTTGATGTATCTCATCATATCCGTTTCAGATCTGTGGGTGTTAAATACTGGATGAGACATGTAGTCCACCTCTCTGTATAGAGTCGCGAAAAACGGTCTATCTACCTCCACCCCCCTTATCATAGGAACACTGAATGCAGAACATAGGTTTTGGAGATCTTCAATGTTAGTCCTTTCATTCAGAGAAACACCCACGTGCTCACCGTCGTTGTAATACCGGATATTAATTTTGTGATAGTGAGCCCTTGCTATGAGTGCGTTAATCTCATCTTCACCTCCATGAACTTTGATTTTTACGGTATCGAAGTAACAACTAGTCACTACCTCCATGGTAGGATTAGAATTCAACGCGGCAGCAAATGACTTCGTGCGCTTGTGGATTCTCTCAGCTATAGACCTTAGACCTCTAGGTCCGTGAAACACAGCGTACATAGATGCCATAACAGCGAGAAGTGCTTGAGCTGTACAGATGTTTGAAGTGGCTTTATCTCTACGGATATGTTGTTCGCGAGTTTGTAGGGCCATGCGAAGGGCAGGATCTCCATTTCTATCGACACTCACTCCAATTATACGACCAGGGAAATTTCTTTTATAGGTCTCGTCAGCAGCAAAAAACGCTGCGTGAGGTCCACCATATCCCATGGGGACTCCGAACCTTTGCGAACTTCCTACCACCACATCAGCTCCCATCTCACCCGGACTCTTCAGCATTAGAAGAGCCATAAGGTCCGTTGCCATCACCACTTTAACGCCTACATCATGAGCCGCCAGAACTAATCCCGAAAGATCCTCAGCTTCACCGTTTGCGTCAGGATATTGAACTAAACAACCATATACGTCTTCTGTAAAATTCCATTCTGAACGAGGTGCCTCAAATAGGTTGATCCCCAGTGATGCCGCACGAGTTTTCATTACCGCGAAAGTTTGCGGGTAAACGGCTGTGTCAACTATAAAGGTCTTAGCGCCTGATTTTGCTTGTGCTCTGGGGCGTGAAGAAAGAAGCATGGCCATTGCTTCTGCAGCAGCAGTCGCCTCATCTAATAAAGATGCATTTGACATCTCCTTACCCGTAAGGTCACAGACCATGGTTTGGAAATTCAAAAGAGCCTCTAACCTTCCTTGAGAAATCTCAGCTTGATATGGAGTATAGGCTGTATACCAACCCGGATTTTCCAAAACATTTCGCCTAATTACACTTGGGACTTCCGTCGGGTAGTAACCCATCCCTATGTAATTCCTGTACGTAACGTTCTTGGAAGCCAGCTCATCGAGATGTTCCAAATACTCACTCTCCGTTAAGGCTGGAGCAAGGTTAAGGGGTTTACGTAAACGTATAGCAGGTGGTACTGTCTTATCGATTAGTTCATCGATAGAGCTACAACCTATGGTCGCTAACATTGTATTTTGGTCTTCGAGACGAGGACCCATATGCCGAGAGGCGAAACTTCCAATTTTCATATGCAAAATATGAAGTGTGAGTGTCTTAGAAAGCGCAAAGATATCTTCGAGAGGACTATATCTGTATCGTGTAAATTGATTTTCTCACCTTTGCACAATGAGTTACACTATCAGAGCATTAAGACAACTAGTCAAAGTACTAGGGTTTTCACATATTCTCATAGCTTGTGGAGCAGGAGTTAGTGTTTTTATTACAGGGTTTTTATTAGGCGTAGGCGAGGTGTTTTATGGACCAGCGATTTTTATTTCAACTTGCACTGGACTCGGGTATTCTCTTCAAAGGGTGATAAAGGCTCGATTTTTCCCCTTAACGATAAATGAAAGTCGGATTGAGTACCTCAATAAGTTTGGAGGGGTGTTGATTATGGTTTGGGGAGGGCTATTCATATCAAGCGTGTTTTTTACCCAGTTAAAATTAGATTTCGTTTCTCTTGTGGCTGGTGGGGCATTAGGAATAGTGGGCCTTTGCTACTCAATATTGCCAAAGAAATTTCGCTCTCTGGGCAGAGCCCTTCGCGAGTATCCATACGCAAAACTTCCAACCATCTCACTAATATGGGGTGCCGCCACAGTGCTCTTACCCATTGCGCTTGTAGATAATGTCGGGGAGTTAAATCCCTGGACTATTATCGGAGTTTTTATGTACCGAGTGCTTTATATCGGCGGCTTGTCTCTACCCTTTGACGTACGGGATCTCGAGATAGATTCATCATCTATGAAAACCATTCCACAAATCATGGGTGTAAAGAGATCTCTACTTATCGCTATTTCAC
Source organism: uncultured Flavobacteriales bacterium (assembly GCA_963934745.1). Lineage (GTDB taxonomy): Bacteria > Bacteroidota > Bacteroidia > Flavobacteriales_D > Sanyastnellaceae > UBA974. The sequence continues at coordinate 6,949 of CAWVZZ010000066.1, forward strand.
TAGTCGCTATTTCAGCAATGATTATCGGAGGACTCATGTATTTCAACTTAGTAAATCCCCAAATCGGGCTCGCATTACTCGCTCACAGTCTCCTGAGTATGGTCTTTGTGGGGCCTTGGGTAATTAGGAAAACTACCCGGGAATTTTACTTCAGTATTGTTCTAGATGGATTGCTTTGTATACAAATTGGAGCCCTACTCTTTCTATAGCCTAAATTTGTTCCATGCAAAACCTACTCCCAACAGTCAAAGATGCCATTGCACTGGATCAATCTGATACTTTAAGTCGGTTTCGAGAGAAGTTCATCATCCCTCAACACGATGGAAGCAATGCACTATACTTTACTGGGAACAGCCTGGGCCTACAGCCTAAGAAGGCAAGTGAGTTTTTACAGGTGGAGCTAGAGGATTGGGCAACTCATGGAGTAGAGGGCCACATTAAGGCTCGTAACCCATGGTTGCATTATCACGAATTATTTTCAGAAGGACTTGCCTCCATTGCCGGAGCAAAACCCTCAGAAGTAGTCGCTATGAATGGCTTAACCGTGAACCTTCATTTACTTCTCGTGTCGTTTTATCGCCCAAAGGGAAAAAGAACGAAGATCCTTTGCGAGGCGAAAGCGTTCCCATCCGATCGATATGCGCTTTTAAGCCAAATCAAGTTTCATGGCCTCGACCCTGCCGAGAATTTAATTGAAATCGCTCCAAGAGAAGGCGAACAGACACTGAGGCTGGAGGATATATTAAGTGCTATTGAGGATGCAGGTAACGAACTAGCCACAGTGATGATAGGTGGAGTAAATTACTATACCGGTCAGCTTCATAATCTAAAAGAAATCACCGATGCCGCACATAAAGTGGGTGCCATGTGCGGGTTCGATTTAGCGCACGGAATAGGTAACGTCCCTTTTAAACTTCATGATTGGGAAGTGGATTTCGCGTGCTGGTGTAGTTATAAATACCTGAATTCCGGACCGGGTGCAGTAGGCGGACTTTTCATACACTCAAAGCATCACAATGTAGACCTCCCTAGATTTGAAGGCTGGTGGGGTCACGATAAGAGTTCGAGGTTTGAGATGGGTCCAGAATATAAGAGCATGGGCACTGCTGAATCTTGGCAACTGAGCAACGCGCCTGTCTTGAACATGGCTGTACACAAAGCTTCATTAGAGGTTTTTGAAGAAGCCGGAGGGATGGATATTCTGCGTGAACGTTCTGTGAGACTAACCTGTTTTCTAGAAAAAACCGTACATGCTGTTTCAGAAATCACTGGTGTTAATCTCGAAATTCTAACACCATCTAACCCAGATGAGAGAGGTTGTCAGCTCAGTATTGTAGCTCATGGATATGGTCGAGAATTATTTGATGCAATCTCCGCTAAAGGTGTCGTGGTAGACTGGCGTGAACCAGCCGTAATTCGGATGGCACCTGTACCGCTTTATAATTCATTCGAGGATATAGCACGATTCGGAATTATTTTAAAAGACGCTTTGCAGAGTAAAGCCTAGTAACGCAAAGGCGGTTAATCTTTCTGAATCCTCCAATCTAGTTCATGGCTCCAATCAGCTTTGACCTTGACTTTCTCAGGCAGTATTCTGGCTGATTCTGGCTTCGTCCAGTTCCCTAGGCTCACGCCGTCCCATACCCCATTCCCATTATCGTCTCCTAGCCATTTCAATGCGTAAGATCCGGGTGTCAAGTTTTTAAACAGTAGTCTTTTTTCGCCTTTAATTAGCGTTTTAACTTCAACCATTTTTCCGTTAGATGAGATAAGTTCTAACCAGCCATCCCTATCGATTAGAACAGATAATTCTCCTAGCTCTTTAAGTTCGAAAGTGCTCCACTTGAAGTTCAGTGTATCGTCAAACTGTTGCTCTCCAAAACCTTCCACAGAGCCAGGAAGGAAGGATAATTCAAGCATTTGGCCTCTCCCGAAACTTGCCTGAATATCTAATACAAATGGATTTAATTCATTAACTCCCACTGTGAAGTTTTCCAGCATAACACTATCGGATACAACTAGGGTTATTAATGAATCAATCACACCCGTTATAGGACGGTTAAACCTGAAACTTGCGCTTGTGCCAGAGATCTGCCTGCCTTCGGGTCCGCTGACAGCGATGAATTCTACTAGCTCTGATTCTTCTATTTCATCAATTCTCAAAGTGTCCTGACCGACCAAGATCACTTGAAGTTTTTCTATGTCTTTTGAATCAGCCCAAACCCACATCACCTCATCCTCTAGAACATATTCTAGTCCCTGAGTTTCTAGTTTACTGTCTCCCTCTATCACTCCACTGAGTTGGATCTCAACAAGCCCTAATGAATCTCTCGATGAAGAAACGAAATATTTCACTTCAGTATTTGAGGTTTTCTGCATCATTAATGGGGCAGGTAAACTATCCGTTCCATTAATTATGACGGGGTTCTCATTTAAAGCTAACGACTCTCCAGCTGACCATTTGTAATTTCTGTCTATATCGTCAACAGCCATAATTTTATAGACTCCCTGAGGTAAGTAGCTGAGCTTAAAGGAGCCGTTTTTATCTGTCGTTCCTACGAATTGTGGTGTGGCACCCTTCGATATAGAGTCGGCACTACAATTCGTGTCAAAGAGGAAAATGCGCTTGTCCGCCATCTTTTCCCCGGTGAAAACATCCACGACGCTTCCGCTGATGGAAAGAGTGTCGAAATTGTTTCCGGTAGAAAACGCGTGAACGAAATCAATGGTCGGATTTGATTCTCTGATATCAACTACCGCATCCCCAAACTGGAATACATAAGTTGAATTTTCTTCAAGGTCTTCTTCCCACGTGAATGTGACTTCTTTCCCTTTCATGAACCACTTTATCGGACTGGAGAGTGGAGGAGAAACTAACAGCTGAGTACTTAATTGTCTTACGTCTATATATTCGTCAAACATCACAGTTATGGAACCTCCTTTTTCTGTTGAAATATTAGTTGCGCCAAGAGCTGGGGATATAGAAACTATCACTGGCGGATCTGCATCTTTGGCGCCGCCAGACGGCACGCCTACTTGAGCACAGGAGGCAAATAAAAGCAACGGCAATATGTATTTCAGCGTTCCCATATGTCTTCAATTATTTTCACAACTGCTTCAAGTAAATCTATTTCAGAGGAAGTAAATCCGTCGAAATCTAAGCTATCAATATCTAGAACTCCTACCACCGACCCATTGACTTGAATAGGCACCACCACTTCTGAATTCGTCGCAGAACTGCAGGCTATGTGTCCCTCAAATGAATGGACATCTTTAACTAACACTGTCTTTCCTTTCTCCCATGCTTCAGCACAAACCCCCTTGCCTCTTCTAAGTCTCGTACAGGCGACAGGGCCCTGAAATGGTCCCAAAACTAGCTCGTCTACGGGTTCGTCATGAACATAAAAACCCACCCAATGCCAGGCACCTTCAGAAAACAGAAGTGATGAGATGTTAGCCAGATTAGCCACCAAGTTTTTCTCTCCCTCGACTAGCGAGCTGATTGACTTTAATATGTTTGGGGTTAATGGCATGTGCTCAAAGATACTTATGCTAAAGCGAGAACCACTGCGCCGACAACTCTTCTTCCCGAAGCTTCAATA
>CAWVZZ010000067.1:0-10423 GCA_963934745.1 uncultured Flavobacteriales bacterium
ATCTGGGTTACAAGCTTTGCACGTCCTTCAAATTTGAATTCCATGATCAGTCGTTATTTTCGGTTTCAGAAGATTCATTATCGTTCCCTTGCAGGACTTTAATGTATTCAATTACTAGCCAACGCTCCTTTTGAGAAAGTTGAGAAGCATGTGAACCCATTAAACCTTTACCGAATTGTAGAGTGTGATACATCTTTCCTTCGGTTAGGTCTTTAAGTTTAGTGGCATAGTCAGGAATGCCAGCGATATGACCATTTCTGGAAATGGCACCATCACCTTTTCCTTCCTCACCATGACATTGTGTACACATCTGAGTGAAGATGATCGCTCCGGCAGCAGTGTTCTCGTCAGAGGTGACTAGTGGTGAATGAAGATTTACTCCAGCCGCTTCATATCCTTCTGGTGTGTTAGGATATGGGTAGGGAAGAGCAAATGCCTTATCATCTCCTTTATAAGCTATAGAACCAGCTGCTGGGAGGCGAGCGCTCATTGTATTTCTCTGCGTAGATGCAAATTCTTCTGTGACGTAATATGGATCTTCTCCATAATCTACATACGCTTCAACTGCAGGAGATCTGTACATGTCAGGCATATACTCAATTCCAGGGCTGTTAGGGTCACTCGTACATGAAGCAATCATCAACATAAGTGAGATTGCAATTAGAGGATATAGTTTCTGCATCTTCATTACTTTACGTCTTTGATGCTAAGCTCGAAAAGAGCCGTTTTCTTAATAGCAGCTTCTAGCTTCTTCTCATCCATACTATTAGTGTCTGTTGTGATTTCTATCACAAACATATCATCAGTAGTACGAGGATCAGGGTTAGTAGCTGGCATACCTGGCAAAGTTCCATTGCGTAATAAATACGTAATAGCCATACCATGAGCACCGCATAAAACAGAGAATTCAAAAGTTACAGGGATGAATGCTGGGATGTTTTCTAACATTGAAAAACTAGGCTTACCTCCGATGTTCATCGGCCAATCAGATATCATGAAGTACCACATACCAAGGATCGCTAATGACGTTCCCGTCATCGCATACATAAAAGATGTAATCGCAAGTCGTGTTCTCTTAATGCCTATTACGGGATCTATCCCGTGAACAGGAAATGGAGAATACACTTCATTAATGTGAATCCCTTTAGCTACTAATTCACGAGCTGCTACTAATAGCGTGTCGTCGTCGTCGTACATGACGTGGAATACCTTTTTCATGATGGTATTATTTGTCTTGTTTATTCTTGTATGATTCACCGCTAGACTTTAGAATCGTCTTCAACTCATTCAGAGCTAATACAGGGAAGTACCTTGTAAAGAGCAGGAAGAGGGTTGAGAAAATTCCAAGCGTTCCGACGAAAATCCCGATGTCCGTAGCTGTCGGGATGAATTCTCCCCAGCTTGACGGTAAGTAATCACGGTGCAGAGATGTAACGATAATTACATATCTCTCGAACCACATTCCGATATTTACCACAATAGATAAAATAAATGTTGCTACAAGTGATCTTCTTATTTTCTTAAACCAAAAAAGTTGAGGGCTGATCACGTTACACGTCATCATAGTCCAGTAAGCCATGCTGTAAGGTCCGGAGAATCTGTTTATGAATGCATAGCTTTCATACTCCACTCCTGAATACCATGAGATGAACAGCTCCGTTAAATAAGCCACACCTACAATAGAACCCGTAACGATAATTACGATGTTCATGTACTCCACGTGCTTAACGTGAATGTAGGATTCGAGTTTAAAGGCCTTTCTCATGATTAGCATGAGGGTTTGGACCATAGCAAAACCAGAGAATACAGCTCCTGAAACGAAATACGGCGGGAAGATAGTCGTGTGCCAACCAGGGATAATCGCTGTAGCAAAGTCCATCGAAACGATAGAGTGAACTGAGAATACCAGAGGGGTCGCAATACCAGCTAGTACCAGAGAAACTTCCTCAAATCTATTCCAATGCTTGGCTCTACCGCTCCATCCAAAACTTAAGATGCTGTAGATTTTCTTCGGAATAGGCTTGATCATTCTATCTCTGATAGTCGCGAAATCGGGAATCAATCCTATGTACCAGAATACTAAAGAAACAGAGAAGTACGTAGATATCGCGAATACATCCCAAAGAAGTGGGCTATTGAAGTTTACCCATAGTGAGCCGAACTGGTTAGGTAGTGGGAAAACGAAGTAAGCAAGCCAAATTCTACCCATGTGGATACCGGGAAAAACCGCAGCCATGATTACAGCAAAAATCGTCATCGCCTCGGCTGACCTATTAATAGCCATGCGCCACTTCTGACGGAATAATAGAAGTACAGCTGAAATCAATGTTCCAGCGTGACCTATACCTACCCACCAAACAAAGTTCGTGATATCCCACGCCCAACCCACAGTCTTATTCAATCCCCATACACCTATACCTGTACCTATGAGGTATAAAATCTGCGCCACACCGTAAATAGCGATGATGGACGATATCGTGATCATTATCTTCCAACCTAGAGGCGCCGGGCCGGTAATGGGCCTAATAACGTCGTCGGTTATATCCTTATAGGTCTTATGACCTAGGATGAGCGGTTCTCTTATTGCTGACTCTTTCTGCATAGTTACTGGCTCTCTGTGTTACGAACCTTAGTCATATAGAAAATGTTAGGCTTAATACCTATCTCCTCCAAAGCGTGATAAGAACGATTGTTTTTAGAAATAGCTTGAACTTTAGATCCGCTATCGTTAAGGTCACCGAAGTTAATAGCGTTAGACGGGCAAGATTCTGCACAAGCCGTTAGTACTGCTCCATCCAGAACTGATGTTCCAGATTTTTTTGCTTCTAGCTTACCCTCTTGGATACGCTGAACACACATGGAGCATTTCTCCATAACTCCACGAGCTCTAACAGTAACGTCAGGGTTAAGAACTAGTCTTGTTAGACTGTCTGCTGCTGGGTTAAAGTTTTGGAATTTATCGTGACCTTTATAGTTGAACCAGTTGAACCTACGAACTTTGTAAGGGCAGTTATTCGCGCAATAGCGAGTACCGATACAACGGTTGTAAGTCATTTGGTTTAAACCTTCATTCGAGTGAGTTGTGGCAGCAACTGGACAAACAGTCTCACAAGGAGCGTGGTTGCAATGCTGACACATCATAGGCATGTGAACGGTCTGAGGGTTCTCAGAAGCATCCTCCATCTTGCCGTAACTAGAAATGACATTTACTCCCTCTTCAGCTCCTTTTTCAAGGCTATAATCTGAAGCGTAGTAACGGTCGATTCTAATCCAGTGCATATCTCTGTGGCGAAGAACTTCGTCTTTACCTACAACAGATACGTTATTTTCAATATGACAAGCTGTAACACATGCGCTACAACCCGTACAGGTTGTAAGGTCAATGGTCATTCCCCAACGATGTCCTACCTCCTCTACAGGGTGACTGTGCCAAAGATCGAAAGCATCCGTTGGTTTCTTATCGCGTGAGTCAATCACACCATCCTTGTTTACATCCTCATGAACGTTAAGAGCATGTGCTCTGTTCCATGAAGCTTCACCCTTAGCTTTATCTTTTTCAGCTAAGAATTCATCGAGGGTAGTTTCCTTAACAACAGAATCCCTATCCATATAGGTGTTGTGAATCTGTGTACAAGCAAGAGCGTATTCAGCACCAGTCGCTTCGATGGTTATATCGTAGTTAGTCTGGTTAGTTAGTGGGTATGCATTAGCTCCAATAGGCATTGGCAGACCATTGTCTGTCACTAAATGATCTCCATTCTCTCCTGTCTGATATGCAGCCTTTCCTATGAATTCACCATTAGCTCCACGTCCGTAGCCTAGGGCAACTGATACTGTGCCTGGTTTCTGTCCAGGTTGCATAAATGCAGGAAGTTCAATGGTAATATCTCCAGACTTCACACGTACAACTGAAGCGGGATTCGCTTGAGCAATGTATAAGTTAAGCCCCATAGACTCCATGTCTACTCTAGACATAGTGATGTAGTTATCCCAAGTCACCTTAGATACTGGATCAGGTGTTTCTTGTAGCATTGGGTTAGCAGCGTGCGAGCCTGTACCCATAGCAGTCTTTACGTATGTTGAAAGCTGGAAAGAGCCGCCTTTTCTAGATTCAACTTCACTTAAAGCAATAGTCGTATGTATCGTTCTGGTGTAATCTGTTGACACAACAACGTTTTCTTCATTTAGGAATCCGTCGTGCACAGCACTATTCCAATCTGCATTTGAGTACATACCCGCAGATGTGTAATCTGCATTGTAGTGTGTTCTCAGGAATGTGTACCAGTCTGTTAATCCTGCTCCAGACCAAACAAGGAACGACTCCTGTGCGGCTCTAGTGCTGTAAAGAGGTTCTATCGTCGGTTGAACAATATCAACACGTCCAGATCGGATGCTTAGATCGTTCCAGCTCTCTAGGTAATGATGGTCAGGTGCAATGAAAGTAGATCTACTTGCTGTCTCGTCAGCCACACCGTTCATACAAACCGAAGTCTTAACCTTAGCTAATCCAGTGTTAAACCGAGCTGCATCAGCTAAGTCGTAAGAAGGGTTACAGCCATAAATGATAAGAGTGCTTACTCTTCCAGTGTTCATATCCGTGATTAACTGATCAACTGCAGAATCGTCTCCGCGTTGTGCGCGAGATGGACGATCGAGGTCGATAGTTGAACCGTAGTTGGCTAGGGTTTGGTTTATAGCAGCAACAATAGTCTGAATAGCTAAATCGTTAGCTCCTGAAATAACTAATGACTTACCACGAGCAGCCATCAGTGCTTTAGCAGCCGCTTTTACTTTAGCCGTTGTATTCTCGTCTAAATTAGAAATAGATGACCCTTTCAATGCTGCTAGAATTCCAGCTGCAATATTTCCCTCGTCTGAAGGATTAATCATGATTCTGATATCAGCGTTAGTTCCAGTCAAAGTCATAGCAGACTCGAATTGGAAATGCTGAGATTGTGTGCCGCGTTCAGGAGATCTGAGTGCACTGTAATCTGTATCGTGCTGAGACGTTGTAAGCCAAGAACCTAAAAAGTCAGCTGCAATACTCACAATCACCTCTGCTTTTGAGAAATCATAGTGTGGTACTGCGTCCACTCCGAAAGCTGTAGCGTTAGCTTCTTTAAGAGCACTGTATGAAACCGCGTCGTACTGAACGTGTTGTGCCCCCAATGCTGCAATAGCTTTAGATGTTGAAGGACTCACAATTGAGTTAGACAGAACCACTGTGGTGCCGCGAGCGACAGCTGAAGTCATTGCTGCATCAACGTCGGCCCATGAAGACGCATCTCCTGCGCTTGAAGGACCTTGAAGACGAGCCCTATCGTAGAGGCCCATGACAGAACCGATAACACGAGCGTTCGCTTTACCTGCTCCAGTAGCGGTGTTGCCTTTCACAAAAATGGGTCTGCCTTCTCTCGTCTTTACAAGGATGTTGCTGTAGTCCAAACCATCGTAGTACGTAGATGCGTAGTAGTTAGCTACACCAGGAGTAATGTCCTCTGGCTTATTTACGTATGGGATGGATTTGATTACAGGCGTCTCACATGCTGCAAGCGTAGCCGCAGTAATAGAGAATCCCATAAATTTCAAAAAGTCACGTCGCCCTGTTGTTGAGGAGCTATGACGCTCGTCAGAAATAAAGGCGTCGACAGATTGGGCTTCAGGAAATTCCTGTCCCTGGATCTCTTTGAAAGCATCCGTGCTGTCAAGTTCGTCCAAACCGGACCAGTATCGTTTCGTTTTAGCCATGTGGCGTCAGAATCGTGGTTTAGTAGTGACACTTGGAGCATTCCCAGCCACCAAGTTCTCTTACTGTGATTTTATCGTCTTCAAGATAACGACGAAGCTCTTCATTTCCTCTTTCAGAGGTCATGAGTCTTTCGTGCATTTCTGTGTAATATCCGCTGCTTGCCATATCAATATCCGCTTTGTTATGGCACTCTATACACCATCCCATAGTAAGGGTAGGCTTTGAGAGTTGAATAAGTCCTGGGAAAGCATCCACAAGACCGTTTATTTCATCTACTGGCGCAATGCGGCCAACTGAGAAAGAGGCTACATCACCGTGACAGTTCTGACATTGCAGCTCCCCCACATTAACGTGTTGTTGATGACTAAAGTAAACGTGGTCAGGTAGGTTGTGCACCTTATTCCACTTTATAGGTTCAGATTTATAGCTTTCCTGTGCTTCTGAATAACCATTGTTACCATCACCATCTAAGTAAGTTCCTGTCTCTGCATCGAATCCTATAGCTTCATAAATCTTCGATATCTCTTCTGTGCCCGTTTGCTTTCCTTCCTTAACCGCCTTGTGGCAGTTCATACAAACATTAGTGGAAGGGATCCCTGCGTGCTTCGAATTATTAGCGCTACTGTGACAGTAGTTACAGTCTATTTCGTTTTCACATGCGTGAACGCTGTGAATAAACTTAATCGGCTGATCAGGAGAATAACCTTCGTAAACTCCTATGCCCATCAGTGCACCATAACCTACAGACACGCCATAAGCGATACAGAAGACACAAATAAGTGCTACGAATATGAAATTATTCCAAGCCCAAGCTCTAAACCTTTGTAGGTAGCTAGAATCTGGTAATAATTCTTGACCTTTTTTCTCTGCAATAATGTCAGTTAATGCTCTCTTTACTCCCGATGCACTTAATGCAATTACGAGGAACAAAATTAAGAGAACTAGAAACCATAACATGCTAGAATAATCAGAATCAGCTTCGGTTGAAAATTCATCTGTTGGACAAGCATCGCTATTATCTACTACCGCCTCCACATCTGGTGGATTAGCAACGTATGACATAATATCTCTAAGGTCTCCCTCTGATACCGCCTGACCTGTCATCCATCCATAAGTACCTACATATCTTTCTACTAAAGATCGGATGTAAGGGTCGCCTGATTCGGCTGCACCTTTTGGGTCTTGAACCCATTGCAATAGCAACTCATCAGATGTGCCCCATCTTTCAGACACACCCGCTAATCCTGGCGCTGCTAATACCTCACTTGTAACTTTATGACAAGAGGCACAGTTAGCGTTAAATAATGATTGACCGTTTTCTATACTACCGCCCTCCCAGATATCTTGAGCAGAAATAGTTGAAAACTGTATTGTTATCAGCGCAAATAAAGCTGTTGCAAATAATGGTAGCCTGTGGATTCGCTTAGTCATCGGTTTATTCATGTCTCTTGAGTAGACTCAATTCTGCTGCAAAATTACAATTAAACTCTCCTTGTACGCACGCCATGTCATAGCAATGTCACGCAAGCTTGCTTATTTAGAACGCTTCCAAACAAGGGTTTGAAATACTCGGCACAAAAATTGGAAAGTTTGGGCCAACAATAAGTAGATTTGTTTTCAAGAAATGACTTTTAAATTAGCGACATACATTAAACCTTTTGCAGTCTTAATAGCTGTTATGTTCAGTTTACAATTAAATGCGCAAAGGAATTCTAAATGGCGAATTGCAAAAAGTGCTAGCGTTAATAGCGATACAATTACAGTTGTTGAGATACCTATGCTAGATAGTCTTAAGTGTATTAGTTTACCTGAATTATCGACTCTCCCTACCGACGGAGACCCAGGTGTATTCACCTTAAACATGGACTCTACTATCACAGAAATTGATAAGAGTACTCGTCTTAACATAAAGCCAATAATAGGATTTAGAATCCAAATATTTTTTGGGGAATTAGGATCAGCTCGAGAGATAAAGGCGAAATTTCGGAAAGAAAGCCGAGGAGCAGATGTTTACCTAGTGGCAAATGGGCCTATGTACACTGTTTCCATAGGCAACTACAGGACCAAGTGGGATGCTCAGAATGATTTTCTTAAGCTCGTGAAGAAATATAAAGAAGCGTTAATTCTGGAATCAGAAATCGAGCTTCCTGACCTGTACTAGTCGTGATTTAATCGTCTAGGGTCTGCTTTACTTCCACATCTTCGTATGCCTCTACAACGTCTCCGACCTTAATGTCGTTAAATTTCTCGATGTTTAGACCACACTCATATCCTTTGAGTACTTCTTTAGCATCGTCCTTGAAACGCTTTAGAGAACCGAGAAGACCTGTGTAAACCACTATTCCCTCTCTCAGAACTCTAACCTTGCTTGAGCGCAGGATCTTGCCTTCTGTAACGAAGCAACCAGCGATAGTACCGATCTTAGAAATCTTGAATGTTTCTCTGATTTCGGCAGAACCCACGATGTTCTCTTCAATCTTAGCCGATAGTAATCCCTCCATCGCATCACGCATTTCTTCAATCGCCTTGTAGATGACTGAATAAAGTTTGATTTGGATTTCTTCTGTTTCAGCTAGTTTACGAGCTGTAGCAGATGGGCGTACCTGGAAACCGATGATGTAAGCGCTAGAAGCCGATGCAAGTAGAACGTCTGACTCTGTTATTTGGCCTACAGCTTTATGAATAATATTCACCTGAACCTTCTCCGTAGAAAGTTTCTGTAGCGAATCACTCAATGCTTCAATAGAACCATCAACGTCACCTTTAACGATCAAGTTCAACTCCTTAAATTCACCCACCGCGATACGGCGACCTAGCTCCTCAAGAGTAACAGTCTTCTGTGTTCTAACACCTTGCTCTCTTTGTAGCTGCTGGCGTTTAGTAGCGATAACTCTAGCTTCTTTTTCGTCTTCAAATACGTTGAAATTATCTCCGGCACTAGGAGCGCCATCGAAACCCAAGACAGATACAGGAGTAGAAGGACCGGCTGAATCAATTCTTTCGCCTGTCTCATCGAACATCGCCTTAATCTTACCAGAGTATTGCCCGGCTAGAATTGCGTCCCCAACTTTCAAAGTACCACCTTGAACGAGAAGATTAGTTACATAACCTCTTCCTTTATCAAGTGTACTCTCTACAACTGTTCCAACTCCACCCTTATTAGGGTTCGCTTTGAGATCTAACATTTCTGCTTCGAGAAGAACCTTCTCTAGCAGCTCGTCAATGTTAGTTCCCATTTTAGCTGAAATCTCTTGGCATTGGAACTTGCCTCCCCACTCTTCAATTAAGATATTCATCTCACTGAGTTCCTTCTTCAGTCTATCTGGATTAGCTCCTTCTCTGTCCATCTTATTCAGAGCAAATATCATAGGGATACCTGCCGCTTGAGCGTGGTTGATTGCCTCTTTGGTTTGGGGCATAACTGCATCGTCTGAGGCAATTACGATAATCGCCAAATCTGTTACCTGCGCTCCACGTGCACGCATAGCCGTAAAGGCTTCGTGACCAGGAGTGTCGAGGAATGTGATGAGTTTACCGTCATCCATTTTCACTGAATAAGATCCGATGTGCTGTGTGATTCCACCAGCCTCACCGTCAATTACATTTGCTTTTCTGATATAGTCAAGTAGGGATGTTTTACCGTGGTCTACGTGACCCATTACGGTAACAATTGGAGGACGAGCTAATAAATCCTCTTCCTTATCTTCTACTACCTCGAGAGTATCCTCAATCTCAGCACTTACGAATTCAACTTCGAAACCGAAGTCCTCCGCTATCATTGTTATAGTCTCTTTATCTAGGCGTTGGTTAATCGAAACCATAATACCTAGCTGCATACAAGCTGAAATTACATCGTTAGGCGACTTGTTCATCATTGTAGCTAATTCTGCTACTGTAACGAATTCTGTCATCTTCAAGATGTTATCCTCCAACTGCTGCTGGACGATTTCTTCATCAGAACGATCTCTAATGTTCTTACGCTTTTCACGGCGTAATTTAGAACCTCTAGACTTCTTACCTCCACTTAGTCGTGCAAGCGTATCTCTGATTTCCTTCTGAATATCTGCCTGGCTAACTTCCTTTTTAACATGAGGCCCTCTGCGAGCTCCTCCTTTACCGGGTACGGGTTTTGTAAACTTTCCTCTTCCTCCAGCAGCACCAGCAGTTGACTGCTTGCTTACGTCAACCTTTTTCACTCTTACTCTCTTGCGCTTTACATCGTCAGAAGATTTTTTCTTCTTTTCTACTGGAAGTACGATTTTACCCACAACTTTAGGCCCTGCAAGTTTTTCAACTTTAGCTCTTACGACGCTGTCTTCTGTTGCTTTAACCGCTGGCGTTATGGGCTGGACATCAACTAAAGCGGATTTCACGACGATTTTTTGGGACTCTAACTGTGCCTTAGCTCTTTCTATAGTTGCTTCAGCTCTCTTCTCTGCAGCTTCTTTTGCTTGAGCTGCGAAGTCAACTTTCCCTAACACTTTAGGACCTCCTTTACCAACTGAAACCTTCGCAGTAATTATATCGTTAGAGGATGGCTTTGCGGGTGTAGCCTTTGTGTCCGGAGTTGCTGTATCTGTATTTTCGGACGGGGCTACCGGAGTATCTACGGTCGGAGTCGCGGCTGTATTGACGGCCGGGGTTGCGGCGGGAGTATCTACGGCCGAGGTTGTG
>CAWVZZ010000068.1:0-10255 GCA_963934745.1 uncultured Flavobacteriales bacterium
TACGATATCTATGAACTTAGACGTTCAGTTAAACGATAGATAATACACATGTACAATTCCCTCTTATTACTAGCTATACAAAGCGAGCCAGCAGAAGCAATAACTAATCTAGAGCATCAAAGTGTGCTTGAGCTCTTAGCACAAGGTGGTTGGTACATCATGTTGCCACTAGCCCTTATGAGTTTGTTCACCATCTACGTTTACTTCGAGCGTTATATGGCGATTCGCAAAGCGGAATCTACTTCTCCTGATTTCATGAAGAGATTAAAGGATCATATTTCTGAGGGCCAGTTAGCTAGTGCGAAGAACTTATGTGCGGATAATGATAATCCCATGGCGAGGATGTTGGAAAAGGGTATCTCTAGAATTGGAAAGCCACTACAGGATATTTCTGCTTCTATAGAAAATGTAGGTAAGCTTGAGATATACAAGCTGGAGAAAAACTTAAGTATACTAGCTACTGTAGCTGGTGCCGCCCCTATGATAGGTATGCTTGGAACGGTGATAGGTATGGTAGATGTGTTCGTGAAAATGGAACAAGGTGGAACGGTAAATATTTCGACTATATCCGGTGGGACCATGCAGGCTATGGTTACGACTATTGTCGGACTCATTGTCGGAATTATCGCATATATGTCGTACAACCACCTCGTAAGTAAAGTTTCTAAGGTGGTTCATAAGATGGAGTCTACATCTCTTGAGTTTATCGATATTCTAGAAGAACCAGCTCGATAATGAATCTCTCTCCCAGAAATAAAATTGATGTAACTGCAGGCACGAGCACTATGACAGACTTGGTCTTTCTATTGCTCATATTTTTCATTATTATCTCTACGCTCGTAAGTAATGGATTAAATGTAGATCTTCCTTCGGCTCAGGGTACAACATCTGCATCGCCATCTCTAACCTTGAGTATTACGGCTGATGGCACTTATCATTTCAATGGTGGAGGAGCTTTTGATCATTCAGAATTGGAAAGTCTCTTAACGGCTATGATGAGTAACCAGACTGAGAAAGTGGTTTACCTACAAGTTGATAAGAGTGTTCCTACAGGCCAAACCGTAGAGGTCATAGGTATAGCTAAAGCAAACTCGTGGAAAATAATGTTAGGCTCTAATCCAGAGTAAACTATGGTTAACGAATTACATGAGACGAACTCAAAAAAACACAGAAGGCGCGCCAGTGCTCTTACTCTAGTGTTCTTTTCTGTGGTCGTGGCCTTATGTGTTTTCTTAACGGCATTTGTAATACAGGATCCACCACCAGGAGAGCAGTTTATAGCTGTTGGGTTTGCGGATGTGGGTTCTACCGATGACGCTGAGGGTGAAACGGAAACGGAAGTTCCATCGGAAATCATTGAGGAAGTTGTGGAAGAAGAGGCAGCTGAACAAGTAGTATCAGAACCTGTTGTCGCTGAACAAGTCGTTACTCAAGAAACCTCTGAAGTTGTAGTCCCAGAGGAGATCACAGAAGAAGTGGAAGAGATTGTCGAAGAAACTCCGAGAGTGTCTGCTGGAGCTAACTTAATTACTAATAATGCTTCTTCAGGAGGTGGAGGCTCTCAGGGCGAGAGCGAAGGAGTGGGAAATCAAGGAGATGAGGATGGCCAAATAGATGGCGCAGGGGTGGTGAACGGTGATTTCGGGTCAGCTTCATTGAATGGTGGAAGTATGATAAGTCCACCCCGATTAAGTGAGAAACCAATGAAATCTGGTACTGTGAGGATAAACATTAGGGTTGATGCTAGTGGAAATGTTAAGTTAGCGACATTCGATGCGATAAACTCCTCTATAGCTGATACAAAACTCACTGAATTAGCAATAAAAGCGGCATATACTACACTATTTAGCTCAGCAGATGCTAGTACCCCAAACAGGCTGGGGTTTATTACTTTCAAGTTTGAATTAGAGTGATGGATTATAAAGAGGCAGTCCATGTCCTCTTCACGAAACTTCCTATGTTTCAACGTTCCGGACCAGCTGCTTACAAAGCTGATCTTGATGGAACGCACGCTGTATGTGAGTTGTTAAACAATCCAGAGAATGGATTGAAGTTCATTCATGTTGCAGGAACTAATGGTAAGGGCACCGTGTGTCATATGCTATCAGCGGTCCTTCAAGAGTCAGGGTATAAAGTTGGATTATTTACATCACCACATTTATTAGATTTTCGCGAACGGATTAGAGTGAATGGGGAAATGGTAGGTGAGGGTGTGGTAGTTGATTTTGTCGAGGAGTTTTCAGGGAGTTGGGGTACACCATCGTTTTTCGAGTTGACCTTTGGGATGGCTCTTAGGTATTTCGCTGACTCGGAAGTCGATGTCGTAATTCTAGAAACGGGTATGGGTGGAAGGCTTGATAGCACGAACATTATCCCCACAGCTGAAGTGTGCGTCATTACTAACATAGGATTAGATCATCAAAATTTCCTGGGTGATACGATTAGAGAGATTTCAGTTGAAAAAGCAGGTGTAATTAAGGACGGTGTGCCTGTAGTGTTAGGTAGGATGAGGGCAGAAGCCCAGTCGGTCATTATGGCTCAAGCGTTACGTCAGAGTTGTGAGACACATTATGGGAGGACGTATGCGTTTTCGGTAGGTGGTGATGAGGCTAACGGGCCTTTTTTTAAAGAAAATGCAGCCACAGCTTATGCTACCCTTGAAGTATTAAAGTGTGGTGGATGGGTTATCCCAGAAGATGTAATCGAGGGTGCTTTGAATAACTTTAAGGAGATTTCAGGCCAAAAAGGCAGGTTTACATTCCTTCCTGAATCTTCAGAACTTTCCACTGCACTTTTAGATTGTGCTCACAACATTGATGGGATGAAAGGATTGATGGGGTACCTAGGGGAGAGCGATTCAGAGTTGCATATTATCTATGGGACAGTAAGTGATAAAGATCCTAGTGCGGTTTTAGATCTTATTCCGCCTAACTCTGTTATGTACTGGTGCGCGGCGGACGTACCTAGGTCTATGGAGGCGGAAGTATTGAAAGGGATAGGTGAACGAGTAGGGCTCTCGGGTGAAGCCTATGCTTCAGTTAATTCTGCACTCGTTGCAGCTAGGCAATTTGCTCATGGCGAGGACGGTGTGCGTGTGGTCGTTTGCGGTAGCGTGTATGTAGTGGGGGAGGTGGTTGATGGTACTACATAGATAGTAGCCCTACTTTGTGAGTATGAAAACAAGATTACTACTTATAGCTTTATTGGTTTCAATAAGTGTATCAGGGCAAGTGAATAGTGAAAACGCCATATTAAATAATCTAGATGGATTAATATTTAGGGTTGGAGTTGGCACGACAAGTTTATATGTAGGTTGTGGTATTTTGTTTAATTGATAATAGAAGAGAATTCGTTTTTATTGTGACCAAACTAGGATTACTTACACGGCCTTGCAGTGCTCGTGATTGAGGGCGGGTCTTACATAAACGAGCAGTCCATGTAATCGGTGAGCATGTGAAAAAGAAGCCCTATAGCTACGACTCTAGTTTTAGATGGGATGAGCATTAAAGCGTAAATCGCCATAGCGTAATATGTATGTAGGAAGTGAAAATTAATGCTGCAACGGGTTGGGTCGAACATCGGTGTGGCTAATAGATGGTCGAGATCAACGAGCATGGTCGCAATGAATATCAGGTAGGTTTTCTTCCAGTTGCTTCTGAAAAAAATTAATGCGATGAATAGCGGGGCAATTAAATGAAGGGAGTAGTGAAGAATTACTTGTAACATGAATTGAAGGTAGGGTTAAATTTTCGGGGATGCTACCGAGTTACTGTGAACAGCAACTCGGTGGGCCCGGTGGGGCTCACCTTACTAAGTTGGGGAAAAGAAACGCAAGAAGCCTTCGAGCTGTTGCTCGGGCGGGCTTTTTGTTTTTTGATGCTAACAAAACTGGGGTTTTGACACGTTCAAAAACAAAAAAGCCCTGCACCCGGTGGGTGCAAGGCTTCTTGCTTTTCTTTTGTTTTCTTAGTGTGGGCGATGAGGGGCTCGAACCCCCGACCCCCTCGGTGTAAACGAGGTGCTCTGAACCAACTGAGCTAATCGCCCTAAGAGGGTGCAAATATAGTAAGTACTTCTCATCTTTAGGCAATTGATGATAAAAGAAAAAACTAGATGGTTATATGGGCATTGAAACGATGCGGGTAATGCTTAAGATTCTTTAACTCATTAACATCTACTGTATGGATTGTAAAATCCTTATCTTCGGGCATCAAATTTTATGACATGAAAAAATTAAGCATATTACTAGCATCTGTAGCTCTTTTGTTCTCACTATCAACTCAAGCTCAGATGACGAAGAAGCCTCAGGATACTAGAACAAGTTCTAAGGAAAAGACTTCAACTATCGATACGCAAGAAGTTGCCTTTTTATATGGAACGATGTTGGTGTTTCAGCAAAATTCTCAAGAGATAGTAAAAGTTTCGTTCGATGATATCGTTCAGAGAATGGGTCCTAATAAAGCGGCGTTAAAACTTACGGAACAGCTTTCAGCTCATAGATTTTCTAGTATGGGTGAGGCTTTAAATGTTTTGTCATCTCATGGATGGAATGTATACCAAACCTGGACGCAAGAGGGATCGAGAACAGGAACCGAAGTTCACTTTTTATTACGTATGAATGTCGGGAAATTGCTTCCAGTATCTCCATGGGTAGAAAAACGAACAGTTGAAGAGGGTGCAAAGGAAAAGGCAAAGAATAAGTAATTACTTTGCCTTAACATCACATTATGTTGAGGAATAAAATATTTTCTAAAGGGCGCAGAGCACGTATAGTGTTTATGATTCTTTCTACTTATGTCTTTTTTCAGCTAGCATGGTGGGCGAGGCTGTTGTTTATTTCTGCATCTGATCTTTTCACTGCGAGGACTACATCCCAAATCATCTTTACAGAAGCTTCGACACTTGCTGCTGAAGATCAGTTCCACAGGACTATAATAATGATTGTCGGTGAGGGAGCATTTTTCACATTACTCTTCGTGTTTGGGTTGTATTGGGTTAGTAGGTTGTTGAAGGCTGAGGAGCAAAGGCGAGAACGCGAAAGAAGTTTTATGCTAGCTGTAACACACGAACTTAAAACACCTATCGCAGCTGTGCGATTAGCTATTGACACTTTAGATAGGCTAGATGATCTCACCCCAAATCAGAAGACGGAGTTGATTAATGAAGCGAGGGCTGGCTCAGACAGGCTTGAGAGAAGAATAAATGATATACTTGAAGCTACCAGGTTAAATCTTCCCGATGCTTTAGTTTCAATTCCCTTTGATATTGAGGAAACGCTATTAGATTCAATTAATGAGTTTGACGTGGGTAGTAAAACCTTTGTCATAAATTTCACCACAACTGGCTTGTCAGATAAGCTTGTCGAAGGGGATGAGAAAATGTGGCAAATGTGTTTCATGAATCTAATTGAAAACGCTGAGAAATATTGTTCGGAAAACGGAGTCTTAGATATTCATTTGACCTTATCAAGAAAGGAAGTAGAAATTTCATTTACAGATAATGGTCCAGGTATTAGTAAAGAATTTAAGGATAAAGTATTCGAAGCATTCTACAGAATGGATAGAGATAAGCAAGTGGCGGGTACTGGTTTAGGTCTACACTTGGTGGATAGAATTGTAAGTATGCATGGGGCCTATATATCCCTTGAAGTTAAAGATGGTTTAGGCGCTAAATTTGTCATATCATGGCCGATATGAAGAAAAAAGTTGCTCTAATAGTTCTAGATGGTTGGGGGTATGGGCTAAAGGATTCCTCAGATGCTATTCATAATGCTAACACGCCCTGTGTTGATGAGCTACACGCCTCTGTGCCGCATGCTTCACTGAGAACAGATGGTAATTTCGTAGGTCTTCCTTTAGGCCAAATGGGGAATAGCGAAGTCGGTCACATGAATATTGGAGCGGGAAGAATCGTGTTTCAAGATCTTCTGAGAATAAATACGGCAATTGAAAAAGGCACCTTTTCAAAAGAAAAGGTACTTCACGATGCATTCCAGCATGCGAAATCTAATAACGTAAGGCTGCATCTAATGGGACTTGTTTCCAATGGAGGAGTGCACTCTCAACAGGAGCACTTGCACGAGTTAGTTTCTGCAGTTTCTGCGAATGGTGTACAAGATGTTGTAATCCATGCGTTTACAGACGGTCGAGATACCCCGCCAAAGAAAGCCGCAGAATTTATCTCCGACCTCGAACACCATCTTTTAGGTACTGAAGTAAAGATTGCTACAGTTCATGGCAGGTATTACGCTATGGATAGAGATAATAGAATGGAGAGGATTGCGAAATCTTGCAAATTACTATTCTCTAAAAACCCCACTGGTGTACAGAGTTTCAAATCTGCAGTAGATGGTATTGAGGCATCTTATGCAAATGGAATTACTGATGAATTTATTGAACCCTTTTCAATAGATACTGTTGATGGGGTAATAAACCCAGGAGATGCAGTCATTTGCTTCAATTTCAGGACAGATAGATGCCGTCAGATTACATCTGCCTTAGCATTAACGTCATATCCAGAACATGGGTTATCACCTCTGCCCCTTTATTTTGTCACGATGACGAACTACGATGATAGATTCAAAGGCATTAAAGTGGTTTATGATAAGCCTAATTTGGAAGAGACCCTTGGCCAAGTCATTTCTGATGCAGGACTCACACAGTTAAGAATGTCTGAGACAGAGAAATATCCTCACGTCACGTTCTTTTTTAATGGCGGAAGAGAAAAGCCTTTCGAAGGTGAATATAGACTCATGGCTCACAGCCCTAAAGTTGCGACCTATGATTTACAACCTGAGATGTCAGCGAACAAGCTAGTCGAGCTCGTAATTCCAGAGATGGAAAGTGAAAGACCAGATTTCATTTGTTTGAATTTCGCTAACCCCGATATGGTAGGTCATACAGGCGTTTATGATGCCATTATTAAAGCCGTGGAAACCACTGACACTTGCCTAGAGCAGATATTAAAAGTCGGTAAAGCAAATGGATATCAATTCGTGATAATTGCCGATCACGGGAATGCCGATAAGGCCGTGAATCCAGACGGCACTCCCCATACGGCACACACCACGAACCCTGTACCTATTATGGTTGTTACAGATAAGTCCATTAAGCTAGAAGATGGAATATTAGCAGACATAGCTCC
The DNA here is from genome assembly GCA_963934745.1 of uncultured Flavobacteriales bacterium. Lineage (GTDB taxonomy): Bacteria > Bacteroidota > Bacteroidia > Flavobacteriales_D > Sanyastnellaceae > UBA974. The sequence continues at coordinate 7,144 of CAWVZZ010000068.1, forward strand.
TACAATATTAGATCTGATGGGTGTTACCCAGCCAATGAAAATGACAGGCAAATCACTGATTTCGTAGGTTAATTAGAGAGAACTTATTGTTTTCTCAGAATCATCACATGTCCAGAAAAGACAACCACACCACTGGTGCTTGTGTCCGTTATAACATCTCCTGTATATGCTAGTGGATCTGTTCCGTTGTATAAAACAGAAAGTTTGAAGTAATAAGTTCCATCAACCAGAGGGCCTCCTGTATTACTAACACCTCTCCAACCTCCAATGAAATTATCGTCGGAAAAAACTAAGGTTCCCCATCTGTCGTAGACTAATATCTGAGAATTAGGATAGCCTTGTAGCCCCTGGATTGTGAACAATTCATTGCCCCCTTGGCCATCAGGTGTAAACACATTAGGGAATACTAGTTCGCAAATTTCAACGGTAATAGTACTGTAACCGATACTCCCACATCCATCAATAAGTTGAATTGCAATCTCCCCAATACCTCCATCTCCAGATTCATATAACCCATCGTATAATCCGGTTATTTGATTAAGGTTATTGAAGAAAGATACTAAGACAGTATCCATATTTGCTCCTAATATGTTAACCCAAACCTCATTCCCATCCTCGTCATAAACCTGATTTCCATCCTCGTCATACAACCACGTTAATATCTCACTGAACATAGAAGATCCATCGCCATCGATAGTACCTCCACTGGCTGGTACGGTAGAGATTTGGCCTAGACAAATAGTTTCATCCTCACCCTCAAAAAGTTCAAGAATTTCCCAGGAAACCGATGCTTCCGCAATAGATCCACAGATGTCAGTTACGAGAACAGTAGCAGTGCCGGGTATTCCTCCAGTATTGTAGTAGAATTCATTTAATGTGTCAGAAATATCGGTGTCCCATACGTATTCGTAGGGAGCGTAGCCGCTGAGTGGATCTACAGCTAAAGTTATGCCATCAGCATCATCAAGACACCCTACTGGCTCGGTGAACAGTGTCACTGGGTTAGGGTCTAGAATAACTATTGTTGCGCTCGAGACGATTGTGTCTCCACATCCATTTACGTACTCGTATTCAATTGTTACCCACTCGGGTCCTTCGTTGACGTTATCATTGATTACGCCTAAGCTCACATCAATAGAAGATTCGCCAGGCAATAGGATTACCGTTGTGAATACATTACTGAAATCGGCACCCATAGTGGCGGTGCCGAAAACATTTAAAGTTATAGTGTCTGCGAATTCGTCGTTAGGTCTAACTACTGTAAATACAGCGTCGTTACACCCTTCGACTACTGTTGTGTCACCGAGAAAAACTTCCGCACCTTCTATTGCAGCGTTCGCGACAATCTGAACGGAGTTAGATGAAAAACTACCCTCTTCAAGAACGACAAAAGACTCAAGAGCAGTGTCTGAACCATCTGCAATGGCGAGTTTAATGTGGTAAACCTCTCCACATTGAACTCCTGATGCTGCGGTAAAGGTTTGGGTATATCCATCTATACATATCCCATCATTATTAAAATTATCGATGTAGTATTCGGGGTTAGTTACGTCGTTCACAGAACTAATGGTTACAGGTAAAAGAGGGTCAGATCCTGGGACCTGCGCAATGTTTATCGCTCCGTTTGGGAACCCAGCAGGTGATGCATAAGGCCCGGTAATCCCAGGTCCAGAAAGGAAGAATGCGAAGATGTCGTTATATGTAGAGTTTACCCATTCTAAATATTCGTCACTTCCGAATACATAATTAAAAGAAATACTATCTCCCCCCGCTTCAAAGTCAAATTCAAGAATACATAGATCATTAACTGATGAAACGGTGAACCCTTGCCCTATTAGTGGTGGAACTGAGTTAGCTACTGATAAAAGATCGGGGTCTACTCCCGCACCTTCACAATTCAGACAGACATTCGTGTCCATACATACTGGATCGCTCAAGTGAGTTGCATGATCAGTACTGAGCACTAGTCCAGAGGCTAGTGAGAATAACCCCTCAGCGCCTGACAAATATCCTAATTGTTCTTCGGATCCTGAGTATGTGATATTAGTCGCTACGACACCATTGCCAATTAAAACCTCATTCACATACTGTTCAATCGTGTATGTTTGTTCAACAAGAAGTTGAGAACTTGCTGATAAGGAAAGAAGGCATGAAAAAGCTAAGGCATATAATAATCTCATTTAGAGCGGGTTTCAATTATTACAAATTTACAACTTCTTTTCTACACATTAGGTTGCACGTATTAACTTTGCTCACATGACCGAATCAATAATTAAATCAACTCAACTAAGAAAAATTTACGAAGTAGGTGGTTCCGAGGTTAGAGCATTGGATGGTTTTGATATCGAAATAGCAAGGGGTTCATATGTTGCTTTAATGGGTCCTTCTGGTTCTGGTAAATCCACATTAATGAATATTCTAGGCTGTTTAGATACTCCCACAACTGGTTCTTACGTGTTAAACGGAAATGATGTTTCGAAACTGGATGATGATTCTTTAGCTGAAATCCGCAATAAAGAGATAGGTTTTATATTCCAAACCTTCAACCTTTTACCCAGATATACAGCTCTTGAAAATGTAGCTTTGCCTATGATTTACGCTGGGATTCCAAAGAAAGATAGAATCAAGAGAGCTAAAGAGGTGCTGGTTAAAGTCGGTCTGGGAGATAGGATGGATCACCAGCCAAATGAACTTAGTGGAGGACAACGTCAGCGTGTAGCAGTAGCCCGTGCTCTAGTTATGAACCCTTCTATCATCCTAGCGGACGAGCCCACGGGTAATCTTGATTCAGTTACGTCTAATGGAATAATGGATCTGCTTGGGGAAATAAATAGAGACGGTAACACAGTAATTGTTGTTACCCACGAGGAAGAAATAGCTGCTAGAGCTGAAAGAACAATAAGGCTAAGAGACGGCAAGCTAGCTTGAAAAATATCTTACCTTTGTCTTACATGGAAAGAGTCAGAATTATTGAGGTGCTTAGCACCACCCCGTCCGCTGAGGCACTTACTGTTTGTGGGTGGGTTAGAACGTTCAGAAACGATAGGTTTTTAGCTATCAACGACGGTTCAACTTTGAATAATCTTCAGCTCGTCATACAGAAGGAGGAGTT
>CAWVZZ010000069.1:0-10241 GCA_963934745.1 uncultured Flavobacteriales bacterium
AGAGCTATTCTCATATCTAGTTGCTTTCTGTCAGTTATTGATCAAGATAACGCATAAACTGATCGAATTTATTGCGAAGATCGTCCTCAACTTCAGGCGCGTCAAAGAAAGTGGTGACTTTGTAATCAAATCGCTTGAAAGTCTCTAGGATAGCTGCAATATCAATTGTGTTAAGCTTGAAAGTGACGAGCATATCTCCTGAATCTTCGTGGGTAGAGGTGAAGCTTGAGATTTGGGCTCCGTTCTCTTCTACGAGTCTTGAAATTTCAGTTAAACTGAATTTAGATGGGGGTATTTCTAAAACGATAGTGCTACCCTCTGCACCCCAACCAGCTGCATGAGCTAGGAAGCTCATGACAGCACCACTATCTATACAACCCATGAAAATTCCGCGATGCACTACGGGAAGTACGTCGACTTCGGTGCGTGCCATTTGGGCTACAACCTCATAAATATGTAAATTAGGATCAACTGAAAAAGGCGAGGCTTGCACCTCGGCTAGGACTGCGGACTCATCACATTCGAGTAAATCACCCTCATTAACCAAGCCCTTAAACTGATCTTCGACCACCAACGGCAAGTGAGCCACTTTATACTCCTCCATTAAATCTAATGCACATTTCACTGTGTCAACAGGCCTAAGCAAAGGAAGGTCAGAAGTTAATAATTGTTCAGCTGTCATTACTTAATTTTGTAGCGTGTCAGACACTTCGAAGGTACATACAAAACTCAGCGTCAACGTAAATAAAATCGCAACCTTGCGCAATGCTCGAGGGGGCGCGATACCTAGCGTTACCCTAGCAGCTGAGAGAATCCAAAATTACGGGGCAGTGGGAATTACAGTACATCCACGTCCCGATGCAAGGCACATTACATATCAGGATGTGAGAAATCTAAAAAAAATCGTCCACACTGAATTCAACATAGAAGGCTACCCTACCGAAGAGTTTATAGACTTGGTTTTAGAAGTAAAGCCTGACCAAGTAACGCTTGTACCAGATCCACCAGAGGTGCTGACAAGTTGTGCGGGCTGGGACGCTATCGAAAACGGGGCGTTTCTGGGAGAGGTTATATCGCGTTTTAAAAGTGCAGGCATTCGCACTAGCATATTTATGGATACTGATCCCGACGGAATCTCATCCGCTGCTCTCACCGGAACTGACAGGGTAGAACTTTATACTGAAGACTACGCGGTTAACCATAAAATCATAGGCGACGAAGCAGCTGTACCATATGCAAAAGCGGCAATTTTGGCTCACAGCTTAGGTATGGGAGTAAATGCTGGTCACGATCTAGACCTTAGTAATCTTAAAGATTTCGCTTTGAACATACCTTACCTAGATGAGGTGAGTATAGGGCATGCACTGATATCAGACGCTCTATATCTAGGTATGTCTAATGCAGTGGCAAAATATATGAGCTGTCTCCAACCACCTTCTCAATGAAAGTGAAATTATACAGCCGCGTATTAGGAGAGGAAGGAGCACCACATTTAGTCGTTTTACATGGACTTCTAGGTAGTTCCGACAACTGGCAGACCTTAGGAAAGAAGTATGCGACGAGATTTAGGGTGCATTTATTGGATGCCCGCAATCACGGTAAAAGCCCACATACATCTGAGCATGATTATGATTTGATGACACATGACTTGCTTCAGTATTTTGACTCCAATAACATCGAAACGGCTTCTATTTTAGGTCACAGCATGGGCGGTAAAACTGTCATGATGTTTACGGAACGACATCCTGATCGAGTTGATAAATTAATAGTGGCGGACATTGCTCCTAGGGCATACGAGGCTCGTCACAATGAAATGTTTGATGCATTATCGTCCACAAACCCTGCAGAGGCCACATCACGTAGAGAAGTAGAATTACTTTTATGGGAAAAGCTCGGTGATAACGAGACATTACTGTCTTTCTTAATGAAAGGGTTACACAGAATTAAAGGAGGTGGTTACGAGTGGAGGTACAATGTCGAAGTTCTTGCGGCAACTCTATATGGAGTAACAGATGAAATTCAACTATCTATGACCACGATTCCGACTTTGTTTATTCGAGGGCTTAACTCAAGTTACGTAAGCGATGTAGATTTAGAAAATCTGGAGGATGTTTACGTACAACTTGAAACAGCCGATATTGAAGATGCTGGCCACTGGCTACATGCTGAAAAACCAGCGGAGTTTTTAGATATTACACTAGATTTTTTAGTACACTAACTATTCCTCGGTAGTCTCCTTAAGCCAGCGCCTATAAGCATTGAAAAGCCTGGACCTAGACACAAAACCTACATAGACGCCTTCATTGTCAACGACAGGCAGATTCCAAGCTCCACTTCTTTCAAAAGCATCCATAACATCATCCATCTTAGATGATTTATTGATGGAGAATTCCGAAACATTCATAAGGTTGCGGACGAAAGTGACATCGTATTTATCTGTCTCAAACATTATCTCCCGTATATCTTGTAAATCAATTAACCCTCTCAGAACCCCTTCAGAATCGATTACTGGATGTAAATTTCTATAAGATTTGCTAATGATACTTACGAGGGATCTTAAACTATCATCAAGACCTACAGGAATGAAATCCGTCTCTATTTCATCCTTAAGATTCATGAGGGTAAGAACAGATTGGTCTTTATCGTGAGTGAGAAGTTCGCCTCTTTCGGCAAGCTCCCTAGTGTAAATACTGTATTTCATAAGATACCTAGCAACGGTATAGCTCAGAGCCGAACTGAGCATCAGAGGCACGAATAACTCATAACCTCCACTTATTTCTGAGGCCAAAAAGATTGCAGTTAGTGGAGCATGCAGAACTCCTGCCATCATTCCGCCTAAACCAGCAAGGACAGCATTTCCAACAGGAATGGTTCCTTCCCCGAAGATCATATTCACAGAAATAGCGAAAACAAAACCTAGTAATGCCCCACCAAATAGAGCAGGAGCGAATACCCCCACCACGCCTCCTGCACCTACAGTTAATCCCGTGAGAATAGGTTTTAGAGCCCACGCAAGAAGGAGTATTCCAATGAGCACTATTCCCTTTCCGCTATTAGTTAGAAAACCCATATCACTAGAAATATCCCCTGGAGACCCTGTAAACATTGCGTTAACTACATCGTACCCCTCTCCATAAAGAAATGGCATAAAGGCTACAGCAAATCCAACTATAACTCCAGAAACAATAATCCTAGTCCAAGGATTGCTAAACTTGGCGATAACCTTGGAAGAACCCATGTAAAATTTAGTGAACAACACTGAACCCACACCAGCCAGTAATCCTAGGATAATATATAATGGCAATCTCTTTATAGCAAAAGGGGCAAGTTCCGTTACGGATAGAATATCCTCGCCTTCAATTAAAAAGTAGGCCGTTAGTAGTGAGGCTAATGATGCGAAAATTAATGGCACTAAACTAGCTGCAGTTAAATCAATCATAATGACTTCAACGGCAAAAATTATGGCCGCAATCGGAGCTTTAAATATCGCTGCAAGTGATGCTGCGGCAGCACACCCTATTAATAGTCGGCGTCTTCGAAAATTTCTTTTTGTTTGGTTAGCTATCTCAGAACCAATAGTAGCTCCGGCCTGTACCGCTGGAGCCTCTAACCCTCCAGAACCTCCAAAACCTACTGATAAAATACTAGTAACAACTGGCGCAAATAACCATGTGCGTTTCAATGCGCCTCTCCTAGTTGATAGAGCATGAAGTGTGGCTGGAATTCCTCCCCCGGGGTGATCCCCACCTAAAACTCTTTTGATAAACAAATAAGTCAACGTAAGACCTATAATAGGTCCAAGCCCTAAGATCCATTGCCAACCCATAAACTCCTGAGCCCCGAAAATCCCTGACCTTATGAGCGCCACGCCGTTCTTCAGAAGAACTGCAACTAAACCCGCCAGCACTCCCACAACACTCGCCCAAACCAGAATTGCACTATCCGACCTCATAAAAACCCAAAGCTTTGTCAATGACCTCGAGAGATGTTTAGTTAAAACGCTAACGCAAATGAGAATGAGATTTTTGATGGCGGCTATCACCAAACGAAGGTAGCTAATAACCTATTTATGGATACGTTTAGTGTTAATCTCTTTAGACAACTCAACGCCATCTAAGATATGAGACGCTAACTCATTAGTCACAGATGGTCCTATTAAAACACCTCTCGTGCCTAGGCCGTTTAAAATGTAAATTTCTTTCTTGTATTTCGACACTCCAACAAAAGGTCGCCTATCATGTGAGGTCGGTCTGAGTCCAGACTCGTGATTTATTATAGTGAAGTCTTTTGCTATTTCTTCCGATAGTATAGGAGCTATGGATTCAAGCAGATCAATCTTACCTTTTTCTGTGGGTTTGCTATCTGCGACATTCCACTCATATGTGGCGCCTAGCTTGAAAGTATTATGTGCAGTGGGAAGTAGCCATTTAACTCTGTTCAGAATCTTGCCGTCAGTTGTCAAAGTGTCAGATTTAATAGTGAGTATTTCTCCGTGATCAGCGGCTAGCTTCAGACCCTCTGTTGCAAGGTCTTCCTTTGCTCCCACTCCTCTGCAGTCAATGACTGAATCGAAATTGTGGGTGGTTGACATGTCCCACGACTTTACACGGAATCTACCTTCTTTGTTTAAAAAGCTACGCATAGCTTCTATGAGTATGGCGACATCCACCCAGCCTGCGTCCCTGACCACTCCAAAGCCATAAGGCGCGACAATTCCTTCTGGAGCTTCTTCTGCTTGAAGAGCCGGGCCTATCCATATTGCAACATCATGGCCTGTATCGTAGCGTCTTTGCCAGAGGTCGCGGTACTGATCGTTAGGGAATATGCGGATTATCGGCGTAGGATGGAGGACTGTTATGCCTAGGAATTCTTGCAGTTCCTCATATGTCTGTTGCATAGCGTTCATATGAGGTGATGCGTTCCAAACCTCAACCAATCTCTTAAACGAAAGCGGGTTGTACATCCCTGCTGCGACACTAGAGGCTGAAGGGGAGCCATTATCCCATACCTGAAACTGTATCTTTCTTTTCAAAAGCTCCCAAGCCATAAGAGTGCCCGCAAGTCCAGCACCGACAATGAGAATTTTTTGGGGATTTTCCAAAACTATCAGATGACGCAAAGCTCGCGAGCGACTTTCTCGAAGGCTGCAAGTGCTTTGTCAAGGTGGGCCTTAGTGTGTGCGGCGGAGAGCTGAACTCGGATGCGGGCTGCGCCTTTAGGCACGACGGGGAAGAAGAAGCCGATGACGTAGATGCCTTCCTCGAGGAGGCGGTTCGCCATGTCTTGGGATAGGCGAGCGTCGCCGAGCATAACTGGAACGATTGCGGATTCGCCGTCATTGAATGGGAGGCCTGCGGCTTTGAGGCCGGCTTTGAAATACTTCGTGTTCTCTTCGAGGCGATCACGTAGTTCTGTGCTCTCGTCAAGCATCTTGAATACTTCTAGTGCGGCGCCGACAATGTTAGGAGCTAGAGAATTGGAGAAAAGGTAGGGGCGAGAGCGTTGACGTAGAAGTTCTATGATCTCTTTTCGACCTGTGGTGAAGCCACCCATGGCGCCGCCTAGGGCTTTACCGAGAGTGCCCGTAATGATATCGACTCTACCGAGTGCTCCGCGAAGTTCGACAGAACCTCTGCCAGTCTTCCCTATAAATCCCGTTGCATGACACTCATCGACCATTACAAGGGCGTCATATTTATCTGCGAGATCGCAAATTTTAGCTATTTCTGCCACATAACCGTCCATGGAAAATACTCCGTCGGTAACTATGATTTTAAATCGTGATCCTGCCTCGACGGCCGCTTGAAGCTGAACTTCAAGATCTACCATGTCGTTATTCTTATATCGGAATCGTTTTGCTTTACAGAGGCGAACGCCGTCTATGATGGAGGCGTGGTTGAGAGAGTCAGAAATAATAGCATCGTCTGGACCTAGGAGGGGTTCGAACACACCTCCATTAGCATCGAATGCAGCGGCATAAAGTATGGTGTCGTCGGTCTGATGGAAGTCAGCTATAGTCCTTTCCAATTCCTTGTGTATGTCTTGAGTACCACATATGAATCTAACGGAGGACATCCCGAATCCATGTGAGTCAACCGCATCTTTGGCTGCCTGACACACCCTAGAATCGTTACTAAGCCCTAGGTAATTGTTAGCGCAGAAATTAATAACTTCTGATCCATCGATGAGCTTTATTACTGCGTCTTGGGCCGTTGATATTACACGTTCGCTTTTAAAAAGTCCAGCCGATTCAATGGCTGCTAATTCCTCTTGGAGGTGAGATTTTATCTTTCCGTACATATTGCGAATTTACTTAAGGTGCGCCCAGAATAACAGGGAAATTTCTTTCTCCGTGCCCCATGGGGTTATTGAGTTTTACATGATAGTCTTTAGGGACGTGGTCTGTGATTATTTCTTGGACCGTTCTACCGAATGGGTTGTCCGAAGACTGGCTGTGCGAGATGGTGTTGTCTTTGATGTCTGTGAAGCTGCCGATGATGAGGCCGTCCGCTTTTTCAAATACCCCAGCTAGGCGGAAGGCTAAGAACATCCTGTCGAGGTGGTACAGATATTCGTCCACGTCTTCGAGGAGGAGGAAGCTGCCATCTAGGTTGGGGAAATAAGGGGTGCCTAGTAGTGAGTAGAGGACGCTGAGGTTGCCGCCGACTATAGTGGTGGTGGGTTTGAAGGGAGCTGATCCTTTGAGTGTGGACCAAACAAGTCCCACATCTTCGGGTGAGGTTATGGGGACCGTGGATGCGACTGGACCGTGAAGTGAGGCAATTCCCAGGTTATTTGCCCAAGCGTGAATGGCTGTGATATCCGAAAAACCGATAATCCAAGTGGGGTCGGCGAGAAATGCGGTACTGTCTAGTAATGGAAGTAGTCGTCCACAGCCGTAGCCGCCACGAAGGGCGAAGACAGCTCTAATGGTAGTGTCGCGGAATGCTGAATTGATCACCTCGGCCCTGTGAGAATCTGAGCCTCCGAATTGGTTTTCGCGAGCGTCGAGTCCATCTGGCATTACGGGGGTGAAGCCTGCGTCGCGAAGGAGTGTGGCCGATTCCTCTATTAATTCACTAGAGGCAAAACGCGCCGGAGCGACAAGCATAATCTTATCGCCAGGCTTTAGAAATCGAGGTAATTTTCTTTCTAACTGCATTTGTTGACGTGAAGGTAGGGAGAAGGGCGGGACTGAGGTATTTTTGGACTTACAAATGAGTGACATCCGCAAACCCAAACGCAGACTTATAACTTCTGCCCTTCCCTACGCTAATGGACCTATACATGTGGGCCATATTGCCGGTGCATATCTACCCGCAGATATCTATGTTAGGTACTTGAGGAGTTTAGGAGAAAAAGTGGTTTGGGTGTGTGGCAGCGACGAGCACGGAGCTGCTATTACTCTTAGGGCGAAAAAGGATAATACTACTCCTCGTGAAATTGTAGGCAAGTATCACAACGAAATGCAGGAGGCGTTTAAGGGGCTAGACATCAGTTTCGATCACTACAGCAGAACCTCGAGCGAAAAGCACCATAAAGTAGCCCAAGACTTCTTCCTGAAACTCCTCGAAAACAATAGTTTCGAAGTGAAAACCGAAGAACAGTACTACGATGCGGAAGCTGATCAATTCTTAGCCGACAGATACATCACTGGCACATGCCCTAAATGTGATGCCGCTAATGCCTATGGTGATCAGTGTGAAAGATGTGGCAGCACCCTCTCCCCTACTGAACTCATCAATCCTAAATCCACCCTGAGCGGTTCCAAACCCATCCTCAAACCCACTACCCTTTGGTATCTCCCTATGGGAAGGCATGAGGAGTGGCTTAGGGATTATATCGAAAAAGGAGAGCTAGACGGAAAGCCACACCACAATGCTAAGGCGTGGAAAGCTCACGTTACTGGGCAGTGCAAGAGCTGGATTGACGGAGGACTTCAAAGCCGTGCCATGACTCGCGACTTAAAGTGGGGAGTTCCCGTACCCGTTGAGGGAGCGGACGGCAAGGTGCTGTATGTTTGGTTAGATGCGCCACTGGGATATATCACTTCCACTATGGAGTGGGCAGAAAAGAACGGCGAAGACTGGAGGCTTTGGTGGCAAAACGAAGACACAGAACTTCTCCACTTTATAGGCAAGGATAACATCGTTTTCCACTGCATAATTTTTCCCATTCTCCTCAAGGAACACGGTGACTTTATCCTCCCCCATCAAGTTCCTGCGAATGAATTCATGAACTTAGAGGGTGATAAAATCAGTACCTCTCGGAATTGGGCGGTTTGGGTGAAAGATTACATGGAGGAATTCCCTGAGGGATCGGATACGATGAGATATGTTTTGGCTTCTATTATGCCAGAACAAAAAGACAGCGAATTCACTTGGACCGACTATAAGGATAGAATTAATAACGAATTAGCAGATGTCCTAGGCAACTTCGTAAACAGAGTACTAATCCTCACCCGTAAATACTACGACGGTGCTGTCCCCTCAGCTAATGTCCTCACCGACATCGACAATGCCGTGCTAGCTTCACTTGCTGCTGCTCCTGATAAAATCGGCGATCTTATCGAACGACATAGATACAAGGAAGCCCTTTTAGAAACTATGAACGTCGCTCGACTCGGGAATAAATACTTAACCGAAGAGGAGCCTTGGAAATTGATGAAAACAGACCCAGCTCGAGTCGAAACCATCATGCATATCGCTTGCCAGGTAGTTGGAAACCTGGCCGTTTTACTCTCCCCTTTCCTACCTCGAACGGCCTCTAAAATCTCTATTTCTTTCGGGATTGAGGAATTAAATTGGAACGATGCCTCAGTGCGTGCCGTAAAAACCGGTCACATATTAGGCGACCTACCCATTCTGTTCGCTAAAATCGAAGACTCAACTATAGAAGCCCAAGTAGCTAAATTGGGTAACAAGAACACTAATCCAGATATTATGCCCCAAAAAGACTCCACCACCTTCGACAACTTCATGGAAATGGATCTTCGTGTCGCTACCGTTACAGAATGTGTTCCAGTGGAAAAAGCTGACAAACTTCTTCAACTAACTGTCGACACTGGTCTCGATATACGAACTGTAGTCTCTGGAATAGCCGAGCACTTTTCTCCTTCCGACGTCATAGGCCGCAAGGTGGTACTCCTCGCTAATCTTCAGCCCCGTACAATCCGCGGTGTCGAATCCCAAGGCATGGTCTTAATGGCATCAACTGCTGAGGGCGGCCTGCGTTTCATCACTCCCGAAGAAGGCGTTTCGCCAGGAGATGTGATTCGTTAAACGCTAGGAGATTTGTCAACCTTGAGTCCGATTGATCGCGGAGTGTGACACGCAAAAACGTTAGAATATTTGTCAACCAGTTGGTTGACTTTTTTAGGGTATGAGGTGATGCGGAGTGTGACACTTGTCAACGACCTGAGCAGAACCTAGTGTGCTACAATGAGGGATTGTCGTACGATGCCTCTTTCTGTTTGGAGCGACAACATGTAAGTACCATTTGCGAAAGAGCTCACGTCTAGGTATTTATAGCCGTTGGAAACTTCGAAGATTTCAACTAGTTGTCCGGATACAGAATGAATTTCACATTCGATGGTGCTGAAGTTGAGATCGCTTTCGAGATTGACTGTTACAATTGAACTAGCTGGGCATGGGAAAACAGAAAGATGGCTTGCGAAGTCAAGCTCGCCTAAGCCCACTGCAAATTCAATGTGAATTGAAGTCTCAGCACCTGCACAATCATCAGCGTTATAGGCAATTACAGTGAGGTCGGTTCCGGGAAGTATATCGTCGCCCCAGTTAATTGTAATCGAGTTCGAGCCTTGACCACTAAGTATCAAAGTGCCGTTGCCAGTATCCCATAGATATGAGTCTGCTCCAGGATCGCACGTGTAGGTCCACTCGGTTTGGCCCGTCTGAACAGTAACATTAGATTCTCCCACAATAGCTCCGGAAACAGGTCCATAGACGCAATCATCATTCAACCAAGCTGAAGGATTGTAATTGCAAGCTAGATCGTCGGTACACTGAGTAGGTGCATAGACAATAGGAAGTAATAAGCGAATGTCTGGGTCTTGAAGACCTTCAGGGAAAATTTGGAAGTATATAGAACCAGACAGAGTGCCAGAGGTTGTGATTTGGGCTACAAGAATCTTTAAATCAGCTCCACCGAATGCAGCACCACCAGAGCCTATATCTTCTGGATCAAAAAGAGTGAACCAAAGGTTACCAATCATCGTATTA
>CAWVZZ010000070.1:0-10063 GCA_963934745.1 uncultured Flavobacteriales bacterium
GGCTGATTTTCTTTAAATACCAAACAAAGTCCATCTTCTCTAAGCCCATTACTGCGACACCTGCAGCTGAACCTATAATCAGAGCCGAGCCACCTGTACCTGCACAGTACGCAAGGAACTGCCAGAACTTACCGTCTTGTTTAAATGCTATATCCCAAGCATCAGTAACATTATCTGGCTGTATATCGTACATACCCATTGAAGCAGCTACAAGAGGAACGTTGTCAACTATTGCTGACAGGAATCCTATCGCGATATTAATCAAATAAATATCATTCAATTGAGTCCGCAGAAAGTCCGCAGTTAGAATCAAATGCCCTGCCTCTTGTAGAGCTGCAACAGCTAATAAAATTCCTAAGAAAAACAATACAGATGCAGAATCAATTTTTCTTAAAACAGATATCACAGACAGGTTAGATTTTTCTTCATGGTTTTTAGAACGATGAAGGACTTCTGTTATAATCCACATAATCCCTAAAGACATCATCATGCCCATAAAAGGAGGCAAGTGTGTGACTGTCTTGAAGACCGGAACGAATAATAGCCCCAAAACACCTGCTGCAAAGATGAAGTTTCGTTCAAAAGTTGTGGTCGCTTCTCCTCCGTCCGAGATAGATACATTCGGGCGAGATACATTTCCTTTTAATCTAAAAGTTATGATTAGAAGAGGAACTAATACAGCCACCATTGATGGAAGTATTAGATTTACTACGATAGTTGGAGTGGTTAATTGACCACCTATCCATAACATGGTTGTAGTCACATCTCCTATTGGAGACCAAGCACCTCCGGCATTAGCTGCCACCACTACCATACCTGCAAAGAACCATCTAGTTTCCTTATCGTCAATGAGCTTTCTCAAGAGAGAAATCATAACAATAGATGTCGTGAGGTTATCTAAAGCTGCTGAAAAGAAGAATGTAAGGATACATATAATCCACATCAACTTAACCTTGTTTGTAGTCTTTATCCTATCCGTAATAACTCTAAAGCCCTCATGAGCATCGACCAGCTCAACTATAGTCATGGCACCTAAAAGAAAAAACAGAATACTAGAGATCTCTTGCATGTGATGCAAAAGCCTATGCTCGTAAAAGACACTTAACAGTCCACTATGATCGTGGTGCTTGAAAGTATCAAAAGCTTCCACAAGATGATCCGGGACAATATCGTAACCAAGAACGAAAATCGCCCAACAAACAGTACCCGTTACAAGTGCTGTTGCTGCCTTATCAATTTTTATCTTATGCTCAAGAGCAATTGCTAGATACCCTAGAACGAATACCGCTATTAAGATGTAAAATATCATTATTTGCTTAGGGTTTTCAATGCCTTTTCGAAAGCTGTTGCTGTAAGTAGGTTCTTCTCTGGATGAAGCTTAAATGTGGATAATAATGCCTTGCGAATTATTTCAGATGTGTCGCTGAAAATAGCTTCATCTGACATATCTACTTCTCCGTCGCTCATTAGGTAGGCAAACACTCTTGCCATACCACAATTAGCAATAAAGTCAGGAATAACAGCTATTCTCTTATCAGCTGATTCAGCGATAGCACCATAAAATATCTCGTTATCTGCAAAAGGAACATTCGCTCCAGAACTGATTACACTCACACCGGCGACGAGAAGCCTATCTACTTGGTCCTGGTTTACTAATCTAGATCCAGCACAAGGTAGAAATATGTCAGCTTTTAAATCCCAAATCTTTGCATTTACATCCTCAAATGACATCATATCATGTGACTCTAGTGAGTTGCCTTTTTTAGCGAAGAAAAGATCTTT
Source organism: uncultured Flavobacteriales bacterium (assembly GCA_963934745.1). Classification (GTDB taxonomy): domain Bacteria; phylum Bacteroidota; class Bacteroidia; order Flavobacteriales_D; family Sanyastnellaceae; genus UBA974. The sequence goes on from CAWVZZ010000070.1 coordinate 1,783, forward strand.
CACCTCACTCACACCTAAACCATCAACGCTTATAATTCCACCTGCTCTATCAATAATGCCGACAACTTTAGCACCAGACTGAGTTAAGTACAATGCAGCGGATGCACCGACATTCCCCCATCCTTGGATGATTACGCGCTTCCCTTTAAGAGTGCCTCCGTAAATAGAATAGAAATGTCGTACTGACTCGGAAACTCCGTAGCCGGTAATCAAATCGGCAACGCGGTATTTCCTGAAAATATCAGGTGAGATACTTGTGTCTTCAATTATCTGTGACACGCCTTGACGAAGGTTTCCAATTCGACGAACTTTCTGCGCTTCGTTAGGTTTAAAGTGGCCCGTGAAGACACCTTCTTGTGGATGCCAAACACCATTCTCTTCAGTAATCGGGATGACTTCGTGGATTTCATCTACATTCATATCTCCTCCAGTTCCGTAGTAAGTCTTTAGTAATGGAGTTACAGCTGCGTACCAACGCTCTAGAACACCACGCTTCCTCGAATCCTGAGGATCGAATCTAATTCCCGATTTAGCACCGCCTATTTGGGGACCGGAGACTGTGAATTTTACCTCCATAGTTTTTGCGAGAGACTCCACTTCTCTTTGGTCTACATTAGGATGCATACGAGTCCCGCCTCCAGCAGCGCCTCCCCGAAGAGAGTTTATCACCACCCAACCCTCAGCTTCAGTTTCAGTGTCGTTCCAACTGAATACTATTTCTGGCTTTTTATTCTCGTAAGCTTGTAGTAGATCTCTCATCAAAAAATAAATAGAATTTCGAGGCGCAAAGATAGCACATCACGGGAGCCAAACCGCCCCACCTGAAGATGGCTTTGAAGCGCCTGTAACTTCTTGATAAACATTGTTTTCACCCAACCATCTCAGCAAACCTAAAAATGCAAAACCGTATGCTTCTTTTCCGTTGGCCATATCGGGCTCTGCTATCACGAACTCAGTGAACTTATCTACCGATAGTTTTCTTATTCTCTCCATTAAAAAGGCATTCCAGACTCCTCCTCCAGAGACTAACACTCGGCCAGAAGGACTATCATTGACAATCAACTTAGCGATATACTCAACTGCGGTTCTGAGCTTATCTCCAACAGAAATGCTATCGTATTTATTTAAAACTGAAGACAACTCGCTTTCAACCCATTCCATTCCGAGGCTTTTAGGGGCTGATTGATGGTGATAACTCAATTCACTTAAATCTCTTAAAAGATCTGAGTTTAATTCCCCTTTTGAAGCAATTAAACCATCCTTATCATATTCTAAACCCACTATTCTAGAGAGTTGATTAAGAAGGTTGTTACACGGCCCTATATCCCACGCTAAGACTTCAGTGCTGGAATTTAAATGTGAGATATTTGAAAAGCCTCCTAGGTTTAAACAGCCGTCATATTCAGAGAACAGTAGTTTATCGACTAACGGAATTAATGGCGCACCGGTACCACCATACGCAACGTCAGAACTTCTCAAGTCGCAGACTACAGGCAATCCTATTTCCGCGGCAAGAATAGCACCTGAGCCTATTTGGGTTGTGAATCCTTCGCCTGGTTTATGAAAAACCGTATGACCGTGAGAAGATAATAAGTCGGGTTTTGTTGTGAGGTTTGTAATGCTCACTTTCACGCACTCTGCAGCGAACAACGCCCAGTCTCTATCTAACTCACATAACTCCAAGGCCGTCATTTGCATGGACTTACGAAGCCTTCCCATAAGAGCCTCATGAAAATTAAAACACGTAATTTCCTCTAATTTCCCAGACCACATACCGTTATTATCACGTGTAAAATATGCAACCCCGACATCGAGTCCATCTAAAGATGTACCACTCATAATTCCCACCACCTTCCAACTCTTTTTAAGGGAATGTGTTATCGTATCTTTGCAATCCATGACGAGTGAAAGATAGAGATGAATTTCGAACTTACAGAAGAACAAATCGCAGTACGCGATGCCGCAAGAGATTTCGCACAGAACGTGCTTAAACCTGGTGTGATTGCACGCGATACCGAGCAGAGATTTCCAACGGAAGAAGTGAGGCAACTGGGCGAACTGGGTTTTATGGGCATAATGGTCGACACGAAATACGGCGGTTCTGGCATGGATGCGATAAGCTACACACTTGCAATGGAGGAGTTGAGTAAGGTGGATTCTTCGACTAGTGTTTGCATGAGTGTAAACAATTCACTTGTATGTTATGGTCTGGAGGCATTTGGTAATGAAGAACAAAAACAAAAATTTCTGGTCCCTCTCGCCAGTGGACATAAGATCGGAGCGTTTTGCTTATCCGAACCAGAAGCTGGTTCTGATGCTACTTCACAGAGAACTACCGCTATAGATATGGGTGACCATTATTTAGTAAACGGTACTAAGAACTGGATCACTAACGGTAACACTGCATCGATTTACATCGTAATAGTTCAGACTGATGTAGAAAAAGGTCATAAAGGGATTAACGCTCTTATCATCGAAAAAGGTATGGAGGGATTCGTAGTGGGTGCGAAAGAGGATAAGCTTGGGATCAGAGGTTCTGACACCCACACTCTTATGTTTACAGACGTAAAGGTTCCCAAAGAAAATAGAATAGGTGAGGATGGGTTTGGGTTCAAATTCGCAATGAAGACTCTTGCTGGGGGAAGGATAGGAATCGCCGCTCAAGCACTGGGTATAGCATCTGGAGCTTATGAGCTTGCATTAGCATATTCGAAAGAGAGAAAGACATTCGGGCAAGAGATATACAAGCACCAAGCTATAGCGTTCAAACTTGCTGACATGGCGACTCAAATCGAGTGCTCTAGAATGTTAGTTCACAAAGCCGCAGCTATTAAAGATGCAGGCGAGAATTACGATCTAGCTTCGAGCATGGCAAAACTTTACGCTTCAGAAACCGCTATGCGAACAACTATTGAAGCTGTCCAAATCCACGGAGGATACGGTTTCGTAAAAGAGTACCACGTTGAAAGATTAATGAGGGATGCTAAAATCACTCAGATTTACGAAGGGACTTCTGAAGTCCAAAGAATCGTAATCAGCAGAAGCATCCTAAAGGACTAGTTTTTCGTTTCTAGAATTCCACACCGAACGCACTCCGTTCAGCATAACTACGATCTCTTTTTTTCCGTCTCCATCTAGGTCTTCGACGCTCACACTGTCTGCACGAGTTAGTCCAGACATTCCTACTAACGTGGCTTCTCCGAAGGTTAATTCTTGCAACCAACCATCATCGTCTATAAACAGTACAGTAGAATTATTAATACTACTCCCTAGCCTGAATGAAGGGTGGTGTGTGGCTGCGACTACAACGCTTGTTTCAACCCGCTTCTCCCCAGACCTAGATAAGAGCATTACACTTCCGTTGTTACAACCGACATAAACATAGTCGTTTTGGCCTATTCTCAAGTGAGACATATGCCTAACGAAACCCCCATCTGTTAACCTAGAGAACATCCATCCTGGGGTGATTTGTTTAGTGTCTTTTAAATTTCTGATTTTACCATCTTTCGTAGCCACTAAGAATCTATACTTTTCATTCTTATCGTAATCCACCACAGAAAATCCTGTGATTACACTCGTAGGTTTATAGGGATATCCAGCGACATTTCTTCCGTTAATGTCTATAAGAAATACAGCGGCGGGAGTTGAAAACGCTGTTTGGTATTTATTATTTGAATAAAGATCCACTTCAAAAGATCTGGTGAAGGGAGCCGATTTTAATTCTTTAGACCAAACCACTCTACCACCAGTTTCAACAGCTTCGATTACCATTCTGTCCTCATCCCACAGAATATCCATGTCTTTTTCAGACCTGTGGTTCCGACTAGTTCCTAGTAGCTTTTTAGATAATTCCACACTTACCTCCTCTGCAACATCATCCAACTCTGAGGTTGCGGCCAAGCTAGCAGCTTTGTTCGCATCTTGCATCCAAATGGTTCTATCCGAGAAATTAGTAGCTACCATAATAGCATCTGAGTTGTCTGAATTGATATATAACCCCTGTAGTTCCGTTACTTCTTCTATGGAAGATATCTGCTGCATCAGGGTGGTGTCGTTGGAGAATAGAACTCCGAAATGATGGATATGAAAATTTAAACTATAAGAGACCATGGAAGAAATTCGATCCTGAATTTTCAAAGAATCCTCTGTGAATTTTTTAGAAGCAAGGATTTCGGAATCAAGGACACCTAAGCAGAACGCAAAGGATGATTCGCGTGTTAATTCACAAATATTTCCGTCCCAATTAGCACCTAAGACAGAAACAACTGAGTCTATTAGTAATTCTGTTTCGTTTGAGAGAACCTCTTCGACTCTACCCCATTTCCTTCCCATGAATAATTTATCAGCCCCTAAACTCTCGAACCTCCCCCAAAACTTAGACATAGGAACTGAGCTCATCTCAATGTCTCGAGCCCAAACCACCACGCTTCCATCGGGCTTCATTAATTTCCAGCCTGCCTTAGTTGTCAAAAGAATAGCTTCGTTATCTGAATTTGGCTTCCACCTTCCAGCCATTTCACCTGGGTTTTCTTCCCACATTGCGAGACTCTCCACTGTCCCCATAAGCACGCCACTTCTCCAAGATTGTTTTACCCACCCCTCTTTAACTAAAGAGTTTACATCTTCGTAAAACACAACTTCATAATCATCACTGGGACGAGAGAAAACCATCTCTAAACTTCCGTCTTCTCCTCTGACACTCTCCCATCTCGTAAACACATCGGAAGCATAGTCAGTGGGGTTATCGGAAATATTCTCATCTTCAACTGATATAGAAACATACGACCACACTGAAAAGCTCGCGAAGATTACTGCTAGTACAGGAGTGATTAGCTGACGAGAATTTATCATTCAACTAATATCAGGAGATACGACTCCAATTAGGACGCCCTTCTAAAATGATATCCAAATTCTTTTTTAATAGATGATGCTCTTCGCTCTTCATCTCTGGGTCCGCATCAATTATCCTCGATGCAATATACCGTGCTGTCACCATCAGCTCTCTATCTCTAAGTATATCTGCCATTTTCAAATCTGGTACCCCACTTTGCTGTGTACCCATGACATCTCCAGGACCCCTGATGGCCATATCCACTTCTGCAATTTCAAACCCGTCATTAGTGCGACACATCGTTTCAAGCCTCCTTCTAGCCTCACTTCCTAGCTCATCTTTAGTCATCAATATGCAATAACTCTGATCTCCTCCGCGTCCCACACGTCCCCTTAACTGATGGAGTTGACTTAACCCAAACCTCTCCGCACTCTCAATAACCATAAGGGTCGCATTAGGTACATTAACACCTACCTCAATCACCGTGGTTGCAACTAATATCTGAGATACCCCCTTAGCGAATCGCTTCATCTCGATATCCTTATCCTCGGACTTCATCCTCCCGTGAACTACTCCAATACTGAATTTAGGTAATGGGAATCTCCTAGATAGACTCTCATATCCGTCCATTAAATCCTTGTGATCTAACGTCGCACTTTCCTCTATTAGGGGATACACAACGTAAACTTGTCTGCCAGCGGAGATTTGTTCTTCAATAAAACCATTCACTTTCAATCTACCCTTATCGGTTCTATGGGCCGTCATGATAGCCTTCCTGCCTGGAGGTAATTCGTCGAGAATACTCACATCTAAATCTCCATATGCTGTCATAGCGAGGGTTCTAGGAATGGGAGTTGCGGTCATGACTAGGACGTGGGGAGGGACTTTAGATTTAGACCAAAGCCTAGATCTCTGAGCCACCCCGAACCTGTGCTGCTCATCTATCACCGCTAATCCCAAAGTATGGAACTCCACCGACTTCTCTATCAGGGCATGAGTTCCTATTATCAAATCCACTTCGCCATTTGCTAGCCCCTCTAACATGGGTTTTCTATCGGCTTTACTAACAGATCCCGTTAAAAGTTCTACCCTAACACTGAGTTCTCCCTTCATACACTTCAGAAGCTCCCTAATCCCCTCGGCATGTTGCTGCGCTAAAATCTCTGTTGGAGCCATTATGCAAGCTTGATAACCATTATCTATTGCCAGCAGTGCGGTCATTAGAGCCACTATCGTTTTTCCACTACCTACGTCGCCCTGCAGAAGCCTGTTCATATGCCATCCCGTATTCAAATCAACGCGTATCTCCTTTAAGACACGCTTCTGCGCTCCAGTGAGTTCGAATGGCAGATGTTCGTTATAAAACGCGAGGAACTTCTTCCCCACCTTCTCAAACCTCACCCCCTCAAGCTCAACCGTTTGCTTGCGTTTTTGTTTCAGCAATACTAATTGTAGATAAAGAAGTTCCTCAAACCTCAGCCTCTTCAATGCCCTGTCGGCTTCGTGCGGAGTGCTTGGCGCGTGTACTACCTGAAAAGCCTCTGCTCGCCCATGCATTTTCAACTCCCCTAGCAACTTCTCCGGCATTGTCTCTCCTATCTCTCGCCTCACCTCCACCATAACTCCCCTGATCAGTCTCCCCAGCCCAGCACTATGCAATCCCATCGAGGTCAACTTCTCAGTTGACGAATACACCGGATGAAGTCCGCCTCCTCCCCTCTGAGTGAAGCTGTCCTCCATTTCAACTTCGGGATGAGGAATATTCCACTTCCCATTGTAATTCTGTGGTTTTCCATAGATTATGACAGGAGTATTCAAGGGTAGGGATTTTGAAATCCATTTGGCCCCCTTAAACCAAACCAGCTCCAACTTGCTTTCGCCATCATCAAATATGGCGACAAGCCTACTCTGCCTATTGCCGCCCACCATCTTATTCGTGATTATTTTCCCGCGAAATTGCAGAGCAGTTGACTCCGCATTAATGTCAGATATTTTATGGAACTTAGATCGATCCTCATATCTAAAAGGAAGGTGTTGGATTAAATCGAAGTACGAAAACACACCTAACTCAACCTGCAACATTTCAGCGCGCTTAGGCCCCACCCCTTTGAGGTAGGCCACAGAAGTAGATAATGAATTAGTTTCTGAGTTAGACATAGCGGCTATTGCAAATTACCGCATCTAACCTTCTTAAACGAGCATTAAAACAGGATTCTCTAACAGGCTTTTGAAATCCTGTAAGAACGCAGCTCCCATAGCTCCGTCGACTACCCTGTGATCACAACTCAAAGTTACTTTCATTACGTGACCTGGAACGACAGCTCCATCTCTCACTACTGGAACTTCGCTTATCCCTCCTATCGCTAGAATACATGCATCGGGTGGATTAATGATAGCCGTGAAGCTCTCTATACCGAACATCCCCAGGTTAGAAATAGTGAAGGTATTCCCTTCCCAATCACTTGGCTGGAGCTTCTTATCCCTAGCCTTCGCCGCGAACTCTCTCACTTCCTCACCTATGCCTGCAAATGACTTTGAATCGGCAAACCTCACCACGGGTACTAACAGCCCATCTTCAACAGCAACTGCTACTCCAATATGAACGTGCTCATTGAATCTAATCCTATCCTCTAGCCAGCTGCTATTAACCTCAGGATGTTTCCTGAGAGCCATAGCGGTAGCTTTCACGACCATGTCGTTGAATGAAACGCGGTAAAGACCCTGATCATTTATAGCCTTTCGAGCCTGCATAGCATTCGTCATGTCTATGCTCAGGTTTAAATAAAAATGTGGTGCTGAAAATTTACTCTCTGCTAATCTACCGGCAATGGTTTTACGCATTTGGCTTATCCCCACCTCCGTAAATTTCTCAGTAGTCATAACAGGCATTCCAGTGGCTCCAGACATCTTGAAATTCTCCACGTCTCTCTTCACAATTCTACCACCCTCTCCAGAGCCGGGAATTCTATCGAGTTGCAATCCAAGCTTATCAGCTAATTTCTTCGCAAGTGGAGATGCCACAACTCTGTCGCTACCACTTACCGGTGCAGGAGCGGTTTGCCTAGACACAGGAGCCTTAGATGCGGGTGCAGCTGGTGCTGGTGCTGCCGGTGGGGCAGCCGCAGGAGCAGCAGGAACTTCTGTTTTTTCTTCAGAAGCAGGAACAGATTTTGCCTCCTCTGCTAAAAGTTTTTTATAATCCTCACCCTTCTCGCCTAGAACACATAGGATGCTGTCGACAGGAGCGGTGCCTCCCGTTTCAACACCTATATAAAGTAGAACTCCATCCTGAAAGGACTCGAATTCCATAGTCGCTTTGTCTGTTTCGATTTCTGCTAAAAGCTCTCCGCTTTCAACCTCATCACCAACTTTTTTATGCCAAGCAGCTACGACACCTTCGGTCATCGTATCACTTAATTTAGGCATTCTGACAATTTCAGCCATGATCTT
>CAWVZZ010000071.1:0-10025 GCA_963934745.1 uncultured Flavobacteriales bacterium
TTGTGGCTCGTAGATTAGGGGCTTAGAACAAAGATACAATGTCACAACACATTCACTCAGACAAGGCCGCGAAACCTGTTGCAGCATATACACAAGCAGTAAAAGCAGGTGATTTATTATTTGTAAGTGGTTGCATTCCCATAAACCCGGATTCTGGCGCTCTGATTTCAGACAGTATAGAAAATGCTACGGCTCAGAGTTTAGCAAACGTTGAAGCTGTGCTTGAGGGTGCAGGATTACAACTGAGCAATGTGGTTAAGGCGTCTGTGTTTATGATTGATTCTGAAGATTACGCAGGGATGGATAAAGTATATGCAGACACAATGCCTCAGCCATACCCAGCACGAGAAGCTGTTTTCGTTAAGGCTCTACCTAAGGCTGCGCGTGTTGAAATCAGTGTGATTGCGCATATTAGGTGACACGACCACGAATTGTGGTGACTATGTCGCCACAATTAGAAGAGGAACTGTCCGTCAGAACCCCGAGCTTCAAATTTGATGTCTTTTAGTAATGTCGATTTGATATTAATCTTTAACGCAAAGCTCTGACGCAAGCCTATAGGTATCCAGTTAAACGTTAGCTCCCAGCAATGTAAATCCCAATGCAAGTTGATGGCTGTGGGAGTAAATTCTTTAAGGACTAAATCGTAGCCAGTTTGAAAATCAATATCCCATTTAGTAAATAACTGCACGCCTCCTCTTACAGCAAATCCATGAGTAATAGCAGTAGTATCTCCCTGCAAAGATTGATTCCAGTTCCTGCCTAAGTTCATGGTGTAATCAATTTTCGTACTCCACGGGAAACCAGCATCTTTACCTCCATTTAGGGAAGTCCCAACTGCTGCAGTAGCACGCTTCAAACGCATCAACCCCTCCCCTCTATCATATAAAAACTTATTAATAACGACGCCCGAAGTGTCTCGAGCATATGCTGTATGTGTGGAGTTAACATTCAAGTTTACCTTATTAAATAGGTTAGTGAATCCGCGGGAGTTTATGTCCGCTAATTGTAGAGAGTCAGCAAGGAAGTTGTAGCCGGAAGAGGACGTAAAACTGTCTATGATCTTTATTTTCTTGAGTTTGCCGGTAGAGCGGTCGAGGACTTTTGCTTCGAGGTTTTGGCCTAAAGAAAAATTAATGGCTCCAGACTCACGAATGTCGAGAGGAGTAAACCTAGAGGATTCCCACGGGTTCCATTCCATCAAATCAGCGCCAAGCTGTTGAGAGCGTATCCTACTCCTCTTAGGTGTGTAACTAGCGGAAATGCTAGGTGAGAGCACGTGCCTAATAGCCTTGAGTCTACTGGACTCTCCGAAGGTAAACATGCCGTAAAACCTAGTGTTAGCACTGACGGAAGCACTCCAGTCTCTAGCACCGAAAAGCCCAGAAATAGTATCCCCAGCTTCAACGATGTTTCCTTCGACATCTGTAAACCAATTTTTTTCTACACGATTGAAGGTCGTGAACTCGTCGTATTGAAAAGATGGAGATACGGTTATGAAACCATAGTTCTGACTTGATGATGCAGAAACGCTATGCTTAAGTCCGTTGACTATATCCATTGCTCCGAAATCAAGTGCGGCTAGGGAGGAGTCGGCGATTTCGGCTACGTTTTCGAATCGAGAGTTATAACTGATAGTAATATCGTCGAGGAGTTTATTTGTTCCATTCTCAAGACCTAGCAAATCACTCATGCTTCTTCGGCTCATAGTGAGAGTCGCTGAGGGTAAAGTCATGGAGATTAAGCCTGTGACTGAGTTTTGGGTGTGACGGGCGCTTGTTGTAAAAGCAAAGGGTGAGCGCGGGGAAGAGTAACTCCATTGAACGCTAGACTGAAATGTATTTGTTAAATAGTCGTCGAGGGAACTGTTGAGGTTTTGCTGAAAATTTCCTGTAGAACCGAAGTTAAGGGAGGCACTGAAACGTTGGTTAGGGCGGGATCTTGCATCCTGCGTGTGCTCCCAACGAACGAAGAAATTGTTTACCGAATTGTACCCCGGAAGGCCTTCGAAACCAGACAATTGATTGTGATAACTCAGGCTGAAGTTTCCTGAAGATCTATACTTATAATTATATTGACTTACATTTTTAACTCCCCAGCTACCGCCAGAATATATATCGAATAACAATCTAGTATCCCAATGATCTCCAAACGGGATGTAATAGCCCATGTCTTTTAGAAAAAAGCCTAGATTTCCACCATCCCCATAACTCGGTAGAAGAATTCCGTGAGTTCTAATATCTTGTTTCATGGGAAACCATGCAAAGGGAAGTGCTAGAGGAGTGGGTATTTTACGGAACTTCATATAAAGCGGACCACTGATTACTTTATCGTCTTGCAGAAGTATGGCCCTCGATAGATGAAAGTGATAATGAGGGTTTTCTGCATCACATGTAGTGAATTTGCCATTTCTGACATGCAGTTCGTTATTTGGATGTCGTTTCGATTCTGCAGCGTGAAAAACTAGCTCTCCCTCTTTAGTAACGGCGTTTCTACTAAAACCCTTTTCAGTATCGAGATTATAACAGAGTTCGTCCTGAGTGAAAGTTGTGCCATCTTGAGTGAAAACTGGTCTTCCTATCCAATTTCCTGTCGAGTCTAACGTTCCAAATGCACATACTTCACGTGTTTGCGTATTGTAAACAACTTTATGTGCTGTTAATAATATATCACCACTTGTCAATCTCACATCGCCATACAACAGGATTAAGCTCGCTTGCGTATCCATTACAATGCTATCACGTGCATAATAATTCATGGATTCAGTTTGGGCAGAAACCACTACGCTTTTCAACACTAGCAAAAGGAAAAGGAATGACAACCCATTCAATTTTGCTGCGAGTAAAGAATTATTTTTGATGATAGACATGAAGGAATTTCTACAACACCCAAAGCTACCAAAACATGTTGTTCTAGGCCTAGCTTTAGTTAGTGTTTTCATAACAGCAGCGTTTACGCCTCTAGAGCCAACCATGATTGTCGTCATTGACGCAGGACATGGGGGCAAAGACCCAGGTAATTTGGGTACAGGCAGGTATTCTGTTACTGAGAAGGATATCACACTGGATGTTGCAAATAAATTAGCAGCTTATATTGAAGAAAGTATGCCCGACGTGAAAGTTATTTTAACGCGAAAAGGCGATTCCTTCCCTAAACTCAGTACTCGCGTAAAAATTGCCAATGAAGCAGAGGCAAATTTATTTATTTCTATTCACTGTGATGCATTCACAAAACCTAACGCCATCGGTTGTGGAACATATGTAATGGGAATGCATAAAACCGAAGAGAGCTTAAGGGTTGCTATGCGAGAGAATGCAAGCATCTTCAAAGAAGATGACTACGAAACTAACTATGTCGGGTTCGACCCTAATGACCCAGACACATACATTGCATTAGCTCTTAGACAAAATGTATACCTGGATAATAGTTTGCATTTGGGCTCCTTAATCCAAAAACAATTCAGGGAAAGAGTCGGAAGAAAGGACAGAGGGGTAAGACAAGCTGGATATTATGTCATTTCATACACCTCAATGCCTAGCGTGTTAGTGGAACTTGGATTTCTCACGAATCCTGTAGAGGAGGATTTTCTTATGAGTGAAAAAGGCAAAACATACATGGCTTCAGCTCTTTTTAGGGCTTTTAGAGAATACAAAAACTTTCACTCTCCAACTATGGAAGTTAACGAAATAGAGGGTGAAACCGTTGAAGGAGAGGTAGATGAACCCACAGAAGTCGAGTTAAACACAATAGTCTTTAAGGTTCAGATAGCAAGCTCACCTAAAGAGCTACTAAAAACCGACCCTGTTTTTAAAGGTATAGAGGGCGCAGACGTGTATCTTAGCAATGGACAATACAAATACGTGATGGGAGAATTCTCAACCGCTGAAGAAGCACATAAAAGCAAACGCTATCTTAGATCAAAAGGATTTAAAGGTGCTTTTGTAATTGCTTTTAAAAATGGTGAGAGGATTCCTATGTCTGAAGTACCTAAATAAAGAAGTTTGAAAAACATCTCACAAGAATTCAAAATCGGTGCTCTCATGATAATGGGGGTAGTATTATTATTCGTGGGCGTGAACTATTTAAAGGGCTTTAGTCCACTTTCAAAACAGGATCATTTCTATTCTGTGTATGAGAAAATAGAAGGATTATCCGTTGCTAACCCCGTTCTTGTAAATGGGTTTAAGGTGGGACAAGTGACTGACATAAGCTTTGACAAGAAAGGCGATGGATCACTTCTAGTAGAATTTACCGTTGATCAATCACAACTTAAAATTCCAGACGATTCAGAGGCTATGATTTTCTCGTCTGACTTGTTTGGCTCTAAGGCAATAGAAATAAAACGTGGTGTGTCAGAAGCATTTGTTTCAAATGGGGATACTCTAATCGCAAATAACCAGGAGGATATTACAGAAGCCGTTAGAAAGGAACTTGAGCCATTAAGGAGGAAAACAGATCAACTTATAGCAACGGTAGATGATATCTTAGGAAATGTAAAAGCCGTTTTTGAAGACGAGGCTACGCTGGGACTTCCGTCAGCTTTTGAGAGTTTACAACGGACTGTTTCAACACTAGAGCGTACAGCTATTAATGTAGACGCTATGGTCGCTGAGAATAGAGTTGTATTCCAAAGTGTTATGCAGAACATTAATGGAATCGCTAAAAATCTAAACACTCACAACACTCAACTTTCTAATATTATAAATAATTTCTCTGAAATAAGTGACTCTTTAGCAACAGCTGATATCGCCGCTACTATTAAAAAGGCAGATAGTGCTCTAGGAGCGATTTCATTATTGACAGAAAGGGTGAACCGAGGCGAAGGAACTCTGGGTAAGCTAATGGTGGACGATTCACTTTACTCAGGGCTTGTTAAGACTAACATAGAGCTTCAAGAGCTGCTAGATGATGTTCAATTAAACCCTTGGAAATATGTAAGAGTGAGTTTGTTTGGCAGAAAGCAAGACACAAAACTCTCTAAAGCTGACATTAATAAAATGAAGAAAATGATTCAGGAGGAGATGGAGGCTCAAGAGGTTAATTGAACGACATGGTAGCTCAACTTCTATTTACATTTTTATTAGGTCTTACAGGGTTCTTTTTCACAAAACGAATACTTTTTGTGAGGAGAAATATCCTAATGGGAACCGATGTGAATAGGTCTGACAGGAAGGCCGAGAGATGGTGGACTATGGCTAAAGTCGCTATGGGACAGAGCAAAATGGTCGCTAGACCAGTTGCTGGGATTCTACATATCTGTGTCTATCTAGGTTTTGTCATCATAAATCTAGAAATGATAGAAATTGTCATCGATGGAATTATGGGAACACATAGGGTCTTTTCTGGCTTAGGTTCTTTATACAGTTTTTTGATCTGTTCTTTTGAGTACCTAGCTCTGGCTGTACTTCTTTCCTGTGTGATCTTTCTATTCAGAAGACACATAGTTTCTATCGCCAGATTTAAGGCTCCAGAAATGAGTGGTTGGCCATCATTAGATGCTACAATTATACTTGTAGCGGAGATATTATTGATGACGGCTTTCCTGAATATGAACGCTGCGGACTCTGTTGCTATGAAACAAGCTGGCGTGGAAGCCCTTGAGCATTACACACACACAAAGGTTCACCCATCAGCTTTTCCGATAAGTCAACACCTCACATTTATGTACGAAGGCCTGAGCAGTTCTTCCCTTATTATTGCTGAAAGAGCTTATTGGTGGTTTCACATACTGGGGGTGTTTGCTTTTCTAGTTTACGTCCCGTATTCAAAGCATTTCCATATTTTACTTGCCTTCCCTAACACTTGGTACTCAAACTTAGATGAGACTGGTGCTATGAATAATATGGCCGCAGTGAAGAAGGAGGTGGACCTTATGATGGATCCTTACGCTACGCCGCCGCCATCTGACGGGGCGTCTGAAGTGCCGCCGAGATTTGGGGTAAAGGACGCAATGGATTTAACGTGGAAACAGTTAATGGAGGCATACTCATGTACTGAGTGTGGAAGATGTACTTCGGAATGCCCCGCTAATATAACCGGCAAGATGCTTTCTCCGAGAAAGATCATGATGGACAGTAGGGACAGAATAGAAGAAATAGGAGCGAACAGAGATAAAAATGGAGGTGAGTTTGTGGATGACGGTAAGACTCTTTTAGGGAGTTTCATTACTGAGGAGGAACTTTGGGCTTGTACATCATGCCAAGCATGTGTAGAGGCATGCCCTATAAACATTAGCCCTATGGGGATAATTCTAGACATGAGAAGAAGTCTAATTATGGAAGATAGTAAATCCCCGGAGCCTATTACTTCGATGTTCAATAACATGGAAAACAATGGTGCACCTTGGGCATTTCCTGCGGCGAGCAGGGCGGATTGGATAAGTGAGGATAAAACTACAGACAACAATAAAATAACCTGAAAATGAGCACTTTCAATGTACCTACAATGGCGGAAATAACCGCAGAGGGCAAGACTCCAGAGGTATTATTCTGGGTGGGATGTGCTGGGAGTTTTGACGATAGAGCGAAACGCATTACTAAGGCAATAGCGAAAATATTACATCACGCTAGTGTTAGCTTTGCAGTACTGGGGACAGAGGAAAGTTGTACTGGAGATCCTGCTAAAAGAGCAGGTAATGAGTTTTTATTCCAGATGCAAGCCGCATCTAATATTGCTGTACTTAATGGGTACGGAATAAAGAAAATTGTCACTGGATGTCCTCACTGCTTTAACATTATGAAAAACGAGTATCCTGAATTAGGCGGTTCGTTTGAAGTGATGCATCACAGCCAGTTTATCGCTTCTTTAATCGCTGAAGGAAAACTAACACTCGCTGACGACCATCCATTTAAGGGAAGAAGAATCACCTTTCACGACCCATGCTACTTGGGACGAGGAAATGGAGAGTACAACGCGCCGCGTTCTGTCATTGAAGCACTTGACGCGGAGTTAGTCGAAATGAAGAGGTGTAAACAAAGGGGGTTATGCTGTGGTGCCGGAGGTGCGCAGATGTTTAAAGAGGCTGAAAAGGGTGCTCAAGAAGTTAATACGGAACGTACCGAGGATGCATTAGAAACAAAAGCTGCAACTATAGCTACCGGATGTCCGTTTTGTAATACTATGATGACTGACGGAGTAAAGAATTCTGAGAAAGAAGGCTCTGTTGACGTGCTAGATATTGCAGAAATGATCGCTCAAGCAGCAGATATAATTTAAAAACAACACTATGTTATTAGAAGGAAAAATCGCGATTATCACAGGTGCCTCAAGAGGAATCGGGAAGTCTATAGCTAGGACATTTATAGCTCAGGGAGCTAAGGTCGCTTTCACATACAGAAGCTCTGAAGAACAGGCTCTAGAGCTTGAAAAGGAATTAACTGAAGGAGGTGGAGTAGCAAAAGGATTTAAATCTGACGCATCAAAGATGGAGGATGCTGAGAATCTAGTGAAGGAAGTTTTAGAAACATTCGGCACTATAGATATTGTGGTAAACAATGCTGGAATCACTAATGACACCTTATTAATGCGCATGTCTGAAGACCAATGGGATAGCGTTATAAACGTGAATCTCAAGAGTTGCTTTAATCTAACTAAATGTGTTTTAAGGACTATGTTAAAAGCTCGCTCTGGATCCATAATCAACATAAGCTCTGTAGTAGGCGTACAAGGAAACGCAGGCCAAACCAACTACTCAGCTTCAAAGGCAGGTATTCTAGGTTTTACAAAATCTGTGGCTCTCGAGCTCGGGTCTAGAAACATAAGATGCAATGCTATAGCTCCCGGCTTTATTGAAACTGAAATGACCGCTAAATTAGATCCAGATACGGTTCAGGGATGGCGTGATGCTATCCCTCTAAAACGTGGCGGGTCTCCTGAAGATGTAGCTAACACTTGTGTGTTTTTAGCGTCTGATATGAGTTCTTATATCACAGGCCAAACATTGAGCGTCTGTGGTGGAATGATCACAGCTTAATAATACCATGGACTTCTCCGACATTATTGTCGACGCCACACTGTGGCAATGGACTCTAGTAATCAGCTTAGCTGTTGGACTTACTATACTTAGGTATGAAGTCCTTAAATACAATGTGCAAACCTGGCTTCTGGCGGCAATAAGACTATCCGTCTTAGCTACACTTTTATTTTTATTACTAGAGCCACTACTGAGAACCACAACTTCAGAGATAGAACCCGCTACTATTGTAATTGTAAATGATGCGTCACGCTCTCAATGGCAGGGAGAAGACTCTGTCTCACGAATGGATGCGCTAGCTCAACTAGCCTTAGCTATACCTGAGAAGTTTAAAGAGTCTGGATTTGAGGTCAAAGTCTTTGACTTCGGGCGACAGCTTAATAATAGAAATCCAGAAACTGATATCACAAATTGGGAAGCAGACGAAGCTGTCACAGATATTAGCTCCGCATTATCCGGCTTACACGATAGATTCTCGCACAGAAACGTCGAGGCAGTAATTTTCAGCACCGATGGTTTGAGCAATAGAGGAAGTGATCCTGAGTTCGGAACACGAATGCTAGATGTCCCTCACTTTTTTATAGGCACAGGTGACACAACACTAGTTAAGGATGTTCAAATTTCAGAACTGTTATGCAATCAAGTTACATACTTAAATAATCAATTCCCTATTGAAGTCCGGTTGAAGTCACACGGATTTGCTGGTAAGGAAGTTACCGTCAAGATTTATTTAGGAGGTGTCTTAAAGGAGGAAGTAGTTTGGGCTATTGAAGAAAAACTAAGTTTTGAAACATTCGGATTCAACTTGGATGCAGATAAAGTAGGAACTAACAGGGTGAATATAGTTGTAAGCACTCTAAAAGGGGAAAGCCACACATCAAACAACTCAGCGACAGCATATGTAGATGTGCTCGAGAGCAAGAGAGCCATTCTCATAGTAGCTAACGCTCCCCACCCGGATGTCGCGGCTATAAAAAATGCTCTTAAAACAAATTTCCATCAAGATGTTGAAGTGCGGTTTGCATCTGACCTTACAAATAGGGACCTCCCTAAACACGATGTTCTAGTGCTACATGACTTACCTCATGTAAGGACCACTCTTCCTGCTATAATTAATAAAGAAATTGCCTCCGACATGCCGGTGTTATTTATAGGGGGGCCTCAGATGGACTGGAGTTCTCTAGCAATCGAACGCGTGGGGATAGAAGTGGAATCGTCTGAGGGATTTCAAGAGGTTCAGGGTACGGGTTTTAATGGGTTTGGACTGTTTGAAGCACATGAAGGATTAGCTGGCAAACTGAAGTCATGGCCTCCTTTAATTAGTTCGTTCGGGAATGTAAAGACATCAAAAAGTTTGAAAACTTTAATTTTTCAAAGGCTTGGAAACCTTAAAACCGAATGGCCATTACTGGGATTCAACGGGGACGCTTCTGGCAGGAGAAGTGCGGTATTATTAGGGGAGGGCATATGGAGGTGGAGAAGTGAGAACTACTTGAGGGATGAGAACTTCGAGGTCTTTGATGATTTGATAAATAGATCCATACAGTATCTGGATAGCCGAGATGATGTCCGAAGATTTAGAGTAGAGGCTCCTAGAAGAATTGAAGAAGACAAACATTTTAGATTGTCTGCCGAAGTATATGACGCATCACTAAACCCTACTACTAACATTGATGTCATGCTGGTGCTTACAAATTCTTCAAAAGAAGATATTGACTATGTATTTTCATCCTACGAGGATAATTACAAGCTCGACTGTGGAAGGTTACAACCGGGGGAATACAACTGGCTTGCAAGTTGTATTTTAGATGGTGAGGTGCAAATAGTTAGGGGCATACTCAACGTACTAGAAATCAAAGCCGAGCTTGCATCAAAGGCAGCTAATCATAATATATTAGTGCGTTTGGGAGAAAAAACAGGCGGAACACTTTTAGGCAGTATAAATACAGCTTTCTCTGAAGAGACATCTAATAAGTGGGTCGAATCTATTTTGACTCAAGTTAATAAACGTGATATTCTACATGAGTTCACCCAAAGAATTGATTTGATAAAC
>CAWVZZ010000072.1:0-9712 GCA_963934745.1 uncultured Flavobacteriales bacterium
TTGTAGTATAAATCCTCTGGCTCTTCACGTGAATTAGTATCGTGAGGATTAAGTCTGTTTAATTGTGAAGTCGTTACGCTCAATCTATTTTCCCTTGACTTTAACATTTCAATCCAATCTTCGTTATGTATCTCTCCTGGCATGTCTGACTGTAGAATCTCCATGCATTCGAGGACAACATGGGGTGCGAAAAACAAAAACCTCCTGTTTGTATATCCCATTGTATGATGATAATGCCAAATCTCATAAGGATAATAATCTGTGCCGTGGTGTTTCTCTACAATAGTATTAGGTCTTCCGTATTTAAGGTAAACGTAACCTTGATCTGTATCTGCACCATGACCACTCCTGCATCCACCGAAGACACTATCCACAACCAATACTTCCCGAGCATAATTCAACCATGAAACATCGGGACGAGTTGGTGACTTCTTTACCCAAAATTGCTCTAAAAACCCCTGCAGCTGAGCTATATCAGTACTTGCTTTTAATGTGTTGAGAATAGTCACCTGCTGAGATGAGCTAGCAATAGGCAGATGGTCTTCTAAATGTCTATACAGTTTGTCTATATCTGTCCATCTAGAAGCAAAGTCTAGGAGTGGAATATCATTGAGAGTTTCTGTCTCCTCTTCCAATCGAGCAACAGGGTATAGATGTTCAACAATAACTTCTCCAGTTTTAGACCTTACTTCAATTTTCAAAAAACCTCCATCAGCAGATGGAACTAGCTCATCTACAGGTAAAATTTCGAAAACAGGAATAATAGGTTTTGCTGAAACTCGCTTGTGTCTGGTATGGTGAGGTGATAATACTCCAGATGAATTTGTAAAGCCGAAGGTCATTAAGAATAAAGAGTCAAGTCCTACTACTTGATCTATATTATAAAGTTCTGCATAGAACCTAAGCTGATATGCAAAGGGAGAAATCCTTGTGTCAACCAAAGGCATCATTTCATATCCAGACCTAGTAAAGGAACTTATTATGACTTCTTCAGAAGGCTTAAAAGCCTCTACTATCATTATGTCAGACACTCTAGGGTTATCTCCTAAACTAATGGTGATGTCCTCAGATTGTGTAATCTCAGAATCTAAAGTCTTAAGGTTGGTTGAAATGGTATATACCCCGGCATCTAAAACTAATCGTTCAATGTGAATGTTTGTGCTTACAAATGCTTCTGTTGAATCCGAAATAGGAGGGCTGGTTAAAATAAGTTTGTTAAAAGCTACGATTCCCTCTGTTCCTTCTGCAATTACTGTGATTTCTACTCTTGAAGTCCAAACAGAATCAACGAACTGCATATCCATATAAGTTGCAGGAACTTCCATACAGACATCAATATACCTCGTGCCATCAGCTAACTGATATTTCAAAATATTCACATTAAACTCATTCGTTTGAGAATGAAGACTCTGTAATTGTATTATTAACGATAAAGCAATTAATGGAAAGGCTCTCAACATACTGTAAAGTTAACTAGTGCCATGAATGTCTCTACATGTAGAATGAATAAAGTTTTACCCATAGAAAAGCCCCTCTGTTTACCAGAAGGGCTTTTGTATTTTGCGGAGGCGGAGGGATTCGAACCCCCGGTACCTTGCGGCACGCTGGTTTTCAAGACCAGTGCATTCGACCACTCTGCCACACCTCCTGAATAAGACGCTGCAAAAGTACATCTTCAGTTTCAAATACAACTATAAAATCACAACCCCTTTTGAGTGATAATAGATATTATGTCAAATAGGATATTGTAACTATTACTAATGATTTGAAACCATACAATTGCACTTCTACTGCATTTAGTTAAGAGAATCAAATATCTTTTTCATTTCTAGATACTTATCGTCTTGAAATGTTTTAGCATAAAGATCTTTTAAAATTCTAATTGTATTGTAATCTTTTACCTCAGCGATTAAAGCAACTTCAAAATATGCAATAGCAGTTATGATGCTTTCGTCAGCAATCCGTTTATGTTCGGATCTTTCAGCTCTTTGTTTGCTTGATAGTCTTAGGGGGTAATCATTATATATTGTGAGATGTCCTGAAGCTTCGTTGTTATATAAAATGCCTAACCCATAGTTAGCACCGAAATGAAGTGAGTTAATCTTATGGGCGGCAATAAATGCAGCTTTAGCATTGTCTATATCACCCATGTTTTGATGGATATTTCCGCAAAGCACCCAATATTGATAATTTAATGGATCGCTATTTGTTGCGTCTACAATACATGCTAAAGCCATCTCCTGGTCATCGTTTCCAATGTGTAAATTGTACTCCTCAGTGATATATGCTATTTCTTCAGGATATTTTTCTCTTGCGGCTTGGAGGACGGAGATAGCAGACTGAGTATCATCTAGCAACATATACAATGTACTTGCTTCAGTGATTACAAGAGGAATGTTATATTCAAGTTCTGCACAGCTTAAGTACCTGCTTATTGTTACGTTTAACAATTCAATGTTTTTAGGATTTTTTTCAAGTTCTTTTTGGTACGAAATCGCGGCATTCCATATTGACACTGTATCTACCATATCTAGATTTAATCCTATCTCATATGTTAAGTCAAAATATTGTCCAGCAGAAACAAACTCCTCTGTGTTATAACTTCTTGAAGCTTTAGCATAAGCTATGTTTTTAGCTTTTTGTATACCGTTTGTGTGTTCATCTAGCCATCTGCCTTTTTGATCCAATTGCATAGCTTGGAGATATGACTCCAATGTAATTCTTAATGCATTAGGATATTCAATCGATATTTCTTCGTCTTGAGCGATGTTCGAATATATCATGCCTCTATACCTCCAGGTCTTTTCCTTAACCTTTGACTTTTCAATTAAAATCGCTTGCTCTATATATGTAGCCGCCTCTCTGTAGTTGCCGTCTTTATTAGCGTTAAAAGCTGAGACTAGTGCTGGTTGGCCTAAAGCAGTTAGAGAAAAGGCGCATCCCATAATTATTAGAATATGCTTCATTGTAATTAAATGTTATTGTGTTCAGTGCAAAAATACTCAGATAATTGCCACTTTCACATAGCAATTCATCCTTCAAGATAAAACCTTCAAACCAAACTCCGTGCCTAAATCCTTTTGAGCCTACTTAAGCCGCTATAGTTAAGCCTCGGTATCTTCGTTTGATTCGTCAGTGTCGTTATCCTCACCTTCAGTAGAGTCGTTAGAGGCAGGAGTATTCTCATCCCCTTCAATTCCATCTAAATCATCAAGATCTTCTTCTTCATCAGCTTTAGGGACTCTGCAAACTGAGGCTATCTCGTCCTTACCCTTAAGGTTAATGAGTCTAACGCCTTGTGTTGCACGGCCCATTACTCTGAGGTCGCTAACTGCCATTCTTATGGTGATGCCGGATTTATTAACGATCATTAAATCGTGCTCGTCCGTGACATTTAGGATTGAAATAAGCTCGCCAGTTTTCTCTGTTATCTGTAGAGTTTTAACTCCCTTACCTCCCCTATTCGTGATTCTGTAATCATCAACAGCAGAACGTTTTCCATATCCATTCTTAGAAACAACAAGGATTGAACTTTCAGAGTCATTTACACAGACCATTCCTATCACCTCGTCATCGGGACCGCCAAGGGTAATTCCTTTCACTCCCATAGCAGTTCTACCAACAGCACGAGTTTTCGATTCGTTAAAGCGAATTGCCTTACCGGATTTAAGTCCGATAATCACTTCGCTATCTCCATTAGTAAGGCGAGCTTGTAACAGCTCATCTCCTTCTCTTATAGTAACGGCGTTAATTCCGTTAGTTCTAGGGCGGCTATATGCTTCAAGGCTAGTTTTCTTAATTAGACCCAGTTTCGTTGAAAGAACTACGTAATTAGCATTAGCATATTCAGTGTCTTTAATATCCTTTACAGGTATATATGCCAGTACTTTGTCTTCCAGCCCTATCTGTATTAAATTCTGTATAGCTCTTCCCTTTGCTTGCTTGCTACCCTCTGGAACCTCAAAGATTCTCATCCAGAAGCATCTGCCGTTTTGGGTGAAAATAAGAAGCCAATTGTGGTTAGTAGCGGTAAATATATTCTCGAGAAAATCCTCTTCCCTTGTCGAAGAACCTTTAGAGCCAACCCCTCCCCTAGATTGAGATCTGTACTCTGCAAGTTTTGTTCGCTTGATATAGCCAGCATGACTTATTGTGATGACAACTTGCTCATCGGGGATCATGTCCTCTATTGTAACGTCACCACCAAATGGGTCTATTTCTGAACGTCTTCCGTCAGCGTACTTCTCTCTGATGTCTTGAATCTCCTCTTTAATAATGGACATTCTTCTTTCCTTGTTAGCAAGAATATCCCTTAGGTCAGTAATTAATGCCATTAACTCATCGAACTCAGCTCTAAGCTTGTCTCGTTCTAGACCAGTAAGCTTCTGAAGTCTCATGTCTAGAATAGCTCTAGCTTGAATCTCACTGAGTTTAAATGAGTCCATTAATCCATTTCTAGCATCTTCAGGAGATGAACTAGCCCTTATCAGTTTAATTACAGCATCGATATTATCTAGAGCAATGATCAAGCCCTCAAGAATGTGTGCTCTTTCTTCTGCTTTGCCTAATTCAAACTGTGTCCTTCTTACAACTACTTCGTGTCTATGTTCAACAAAGTGATGAATCATGTCCCTTAGGTTCAATAATACCGGTCTTCCTTTTACAAGAGCAATGTTATTTACTGAGAATGAGTTCTGTAGTGCTGTATACTTATATAGCTTATTTAAGACAACATTAGTTATCGCATCTCGTTTTAATTCATACACAATACGCATTCCATTACGATCTGACTCGTCACGAATCTCACTAATCCCCTCAATTCGTTTATCATTGACTAAGTCTGCCGTTTTTCTTACCATCTCGGCCTTATTGACTTGGTAAGGGATTTCGGTTACTATAATTACCGCGCGACCACTCTTTGTCTCTTCGAATTCCACCTTCCCTCTTACCACCACCTTTCCTCTACCAGTTCTAAAAGCTTCATGAGCTCCCTCTAGCCCAAAGATCACACCACCGGTTGGGAAATCAGGAGCTTTCACGAACTCCATTAAATCTTCAACGGTACAGTTTTCATTTTCAATGTAATGCGACACACCATCAAGCACTTCACTTAAGTTGTGAGGCGGCATGTTAGTCGCCATACCTACAGCAATACCAGACGCTCCATTGATCAGCAGGTTCGGTAGCTTTGCGGGTAGTACAGTAGGCTCCCTTAAGCTCTCATCAAAGTTAGGCCTGAAGTCAACTGTGTCTTTATCTAGATCGCCTAACATTTCTTCAGCGACTTTTTGTAGTCTAGCCTCAGTGTAACGCATAGCAGCCGGGTTATCTCCGTCAATACTACCGAAGTTTCCCTGGCCGTCAACCATAGGGTATCTGAGTGACCAATGCTGAGCCATCCTCACCATGGTGTCATAAACAGATGAATCTCCATGCGGGTGGTATTTACCTAAAACCTCACCTACAATACGCGCTGATTTCTTGTGTGCCCTGTTAGCGTGTACCCCCAGGTCTAACATTCCGTAAAGAACTCTTCTGTGAACAGGTTTTAAGCCGTCTCTGACGTCTGGCAATGCTCTTGAAACAATCACTGACATCGAGTAGTCGATGTATGCTGACTTCATTTCATCCGAAATGTTAATTTGGATAATTTTTTCTCCTTCTATCATAGTGTCCTAAATGTGTCCTGAACAGTCGTTAATGCTCTCAATTTCACAACTTACGCTTCATGCCGAATGAGCAAAAAACACAATGCATTGAAAGGCTATCAAAAATACGAAATCGAACTCTATTGTATGCACTTTTTATCACTTCAATTCTCAACAATAAAGAACTTTTCATTGTGCATAATGATTGATAGAACATTCGTAATTGTTAGAAGAGATTAGTAGATTTGGTACATACACAGACAACGAAACGCTTGATTGTTGCGTTATAACATTGATTAGTCACTTTGTTACGATTAAATCAAACAAACATTAGAAGGAATGGACGCAAAATTTTCACCCAGAGTTAGAGAAGTAATTACTTACAGTAGAGAAGAAGCATTACGTTTAGAGCACAATTACATTGGTGTAGAGCATCTTTTGTTAGGCCTCATTAAAGAGGGAGAGGGTACGGCAATTAAAATATTGGAAGGATTAAATTGCGATATAGCGAAACTAAGAAAGTTGGTAGAGGAGTCTATTAAACCAGTTGTAGGCAAAGCTGTGGGTGCTGGAAACATGCCTCTCGTAAAACAAGCTGAGAATGTTTTAAAGATTACTTATTTAGAAGCTAAGATTTTCAAGAGCTCTGTTATCGGAACAGAACACTTACTATTCAGTATATTGAAAGCGGATGACAATGTGGCAAAGAAATCACTGTCAGCATTCAACATAGATTACGATACGGTTAAGGAAGAGTTTGAAAACATGCTCCCAGACCCGAAAAACGAAAATCTTCCTAGTATTGAAACTCCAACTTCTGAAGAAGATGACTTTGCTACTGAAGATAGTCCCTCCGGAGGTAAAGGTTATGGAGCATCATCGTCTAAACAGGAAGGCAAAAGAAAGGGAGAGCCTAAGAGTAAGACACCCGTTCTCGATAATTTCGGAAGGGATTTAACTAAGATGGCTGAAGATGGCAAGCTAGACCCTATAGTGGGCCGCCAAAAAGAAATCGAAAGAGTATCTCAAGTGCTTTCAAGAAGAAAGAAGAATAACCCTATTTTAATAGGAGAGCCTGGTGTAGGTAAGAGTGCTATTGCAGAAGGTTTGGCATTAAGAATAGTAGAAAAAAAGGTAAGTAGAGTTCTTTACAATAAAAGAATAGTCACTTTAGATATTGCTTCACTTGTCGCTGGCACTAAGTACAGAGGGCAGTTTGAGGAAAGAATGAAGGCCGTTATGAATGAGCTGGAGAAATCACCAGATGTGATCATCTTTATCGACGAGATTCATACTATTGTTGGGGCAGGGGGTGCGAGTGGTTCCCTAGATGCCGCTAATCTATTTAAACCAGCTCTAGCAAGAGGTGAGATTCAATGCATAGGAGCTACTACACTTGATGAGTTTAGACAATATATAGAGAAAGATGGTGCCTTAGAAAGGAGATTCCAGAAAGTGCTAGTAGAACCTACTAACATTGAAGAAACCATTCAGATTTTATTAAATATTAAAGACAAATACGAAGAGCATCATAGTGTTCGCTATACAGATGAAGCAATAGATGCTTGCGTTAATCTTACGGCTAGATACATAACCGATAGACACCTTCCCGATAAAGCGATTGATGCGTTGGATGAAGTGGGTTCTAGAGTCCATTTGAATAATATTCATGTTCCACAAGAAATTCTTGATATAGAGGTTGAAATAGAAAGAATCAAGGAAGAAAAAGTCAGGGTTGTAAGAAGTCAGCGTTATGAAGAGGCTGCTAGATTACGAGATACTGAAAGAAATCTGAATGAAAGGTTAGAAACTGCGAAAAGGGTTTGGGAAGAGGAGAATAAGAATATGCGTGTTACTGTGACTGTAGAGCATGTCGGTGATGTAGTTTCGATGATGACTGGGATACCTGTTCAGAGAATTGCTGAGAAAGAGAGTGGGAAGCTTGCTCGCATGGATAAGGATATCGAGGGCAAAGTAATAGGTCAGGAAGAGGCAATTAAGAAAGTTGTAAAAGCGATTAAACGTAACAGAGCAGGACTTAAAGACCCTAACAAGCCTATCGGGTCCTTTATTTTCTTAGGCCCTACAGGAGTGGGAAAGACTCAACTGGCAAAGGTTCTAGCTAAATTCATGTTCGATAGTGATGATGCCCTGATTAGAATAGATATGAGCGAGTACATGGAAAAATTTGCTGTAACTAGACTTATAGGAGCTCCTCCAGGATACGTGGGATATGAAGAAGGTGGTCAATTAACAGAAAAAGTAAGAAGACGCCCCTACTCTATCATTCTTCTAGACGAGATTGAGAAAGCCCATCCTGATGTTTTCAATATATTATTACAAGCTCTAGATGATGGCCAAATGACGGATAGTCTTGGTCGTAAGATAGACTTTCGAAATACTGTTATGATTCTAACATCTAACATCGGTGCGAGACAGCTCGCTGATTTCGGTGCAGGTGTAGGATTCAGTACCGCGGCTCATAAGAATAATGAGCAAAGTAATCGAGCTAGTGTGATCCAAACTGCTCTAAAGAGGGCGTTTTCACCAGAGTTCCTAAATAGAATTGACGATGTAGTTCTGTTTAATTCTTTAACACGCGAGCATATTCACATTATTATAGACATTGAGCTCGAAGCACTTTCTAAGAGAGTAGAGAGTATTGGATATGGGCTCGAAATAACAGATTCAGCTAAAGATTTCATTGTGGATAAGGGATATGACGAGAAGTTTGGCGCTAGACCGCTAAAGCGAGCTATCCAAAAACATCTTGAAGACCCTTTTGCTGAGGAGATAATCAACTCTTCTATTAGCGAAGGTGACTTACTGAAAGCGGATTACGTAAAGGATGCGAAGGAACTTACTATTGTTGTTATTAAAGGAGGCATATTAGAACTCCCTGCAGGTGCAGTAGAGGCGTTGGAATTGACAGTAGAAGACTCAACTGATGATGCTCCATTGAATGAAAAAGAGGTTAAGAAGAAACCTGCTGCCACTAAAAAGAAGTCAACTAAATCTATAAAAGGCAAGTCACCAGATAAGGAGTCTAATGATTGATGTTCTGAAGAAAATCCTTTTATCTGTATATAGATTCTCGTTGGTGGTTCTTAAGAATCGGTATGCTGCAACATTTGTGATTGCATTAACATGGATTATGTTCGTTAGTGATATTGATTTGTTCTTTATTTTAAGAGAACAAAAAGATCTGAATAGGATCCATCGCGATGTGGCAGCACTCACCATTAAGAACTTAGAGCTTGAAGGACAATTGATAGATGTTGACGACTTAAGTACTCTCGAGCGCATTGCTAGAGAGAAGTACTATATGAAAAAACCAAATGAGGAGGTTTACAGGATTGTAGACTAATCATTAAGGGATTTCAAAACCAATTTTGAAGACTGTTGACGAAGTTGCTGATAGCATTACCGTCGGTTAGAATGCAGAAGAGTAGACCATAAATGGCTCCATATATATGTGCATCGTGTGCTATACCAGTATTATTTCGTTTTTGCATATTACTCTCATATAGAAAGAACAGAACTCCAGCTAAAACAGCAGGTATAGGTATAATAAAGAACAGAAGAAGAGTATGGGTCGGGTAACTAAGAATAAATGCCATTAACACGGCACTAACAGCTCCAGATGCACCTAAAGATCTATACTCGGGGTTAAATTTGTGCTTCATCAGTGCTGGTATAGAACCAGCAATTATTCCTCCGAAATATAAAACGGCAAAACCATATTCTTGTGGCAGAGGGATTATCCCAGAACTATGTGAACCAGACAGCCAATCAAATTGAACTCTATTCCCGAACTCCCACAACACGAACATATTGAAGAATAGATGGGTGAAGTCCGCGTGTACAAAACCGTGAGTAATTATTCGATAAAACTGATTCTCAGTATTAACTAAATACGGTGAAAGAAGTAGCCTGTCAAGTAGGTCATGTCTTTTAAAACTATACCAAGAAATTAAACTTGTCGCTACAACGATAGGAAATAGTATATCCATAATTAATCACTAGAATGATCTGCAATGATTAACCACTCTCCTTCCATCTTT
>CAWVZZ010000073.1:0-9610 GCA_963934745.1 uncultured Flavobacteriales bacterium
ATTATTTATTTGTGTGATTTTTCGGAATAGTTTCGAGAAAAATCACAAATGCGCCCGAACTCACTAGATTGAGCTTCAGGTATGCCTTGTACAATTGAAGAAGATGGTACCATTATCATCGCTAAACTCCCTGCCACGTTAAAACCCGGAGTGAAGTGCATGTTTAAATTAACTTGGTCAGCACAAATCCCAAGACAAATTCGCCGCAGCGGGTGGATGAACGCTGAGGATGTGGAATTCAGCATGACTCAGTGGTTCCCTAAATTATGCGAATACGACCATGAGGGCTGGCACACAAATCCATATATAGGACGCGAGTTTCATGGTGTTTGGGGTGATTACGATGTTCACATCGAACTCCCTAAAGGATATCAAGTAGCGGCTACGGGAACCCTACAATCTACCCGCAAAGAAGCGAAGAAGAGTGGAGACTGGCATTTTATTGCAGAGAACGTTATCGATTTCGCATGGGCAGCTGATAAAGACTTCAAAGTATATACTGAGGTTGTGGACAGTATAGAGATGAATTTCATCTACCAACCAGATAAAGAATACAATGATGCATGGAAGGAACTACCACGTTTTGCTACTAAAGCGATGGCGTTCTTTAATGAATTTATAGGACCCTACCCCTACCCTCAATACACTGTTGTTCAAGGTGGTGACGGAGGCATGGAATATCCAATGGTGACTCTTGTAACAGCTAACCGTTCCTTACCTAGCCTCGTGGGTGTTACCGTTCACGAGATGGCACATAGTTGGTTCCAGGCTGTAGTAGCGACTAACGAGAGCCTGTACGAATGGATGGATGAGGGATTCACTTCATGGATAGAAGGTGAGTGCATGGCATCCTTCCCCGCATTTGCATCCGAAGGTGGTGACGGTGGTGAAAAGCCCATTCCTGGTGGAGCCGAACATGGTTATTCGTATTACAGCTATTTACGACAGGTTGAGAGTGGCAACGAAGAAGCTCTTAGCACACATGCTGATCACTACACCACCAACAGAGCGTACGGAGTAGCAGCATACAGCAAGGGAGAAGTGCTGGTCGAGCAGTTAGGGGCCGTGATAGGAGAAAGTATGAGGAATGAAGGAATGAGGGAGTATTTCAAGATTTGGTCTTTCAAACACCCAGGCCCGACAGATTTCAAGAGGGTAATGGAAAATATCTCCGGAATAGAACTCGATTGGTACTTTCAATATTTCGTCAACACGACACATTTCATTGACTATGCCATCACTAATGTTGAATCCTCTATAATGTCTACAACCATTACTCTAGAGCGCCGGGGCAAGATGCCTATGCCCCAAGACATAGAGGTGACATTCACGGATGGGTTAAAGGTAAAAATGCACATCCCTCTTGTAATGATGAGAGGGCACAGAGAACTGGCCTCTGATGAAGCATTAGCTTCAGACTGGGCATGGACTAGCCCTACATATGATATTGTAATCCCGTCTATGGGTAAGATAATCTCACGGATTGAATTGGATCCTATGATGCTCCAGGCTGATGTTAATAGAGACAATAATGTTATTGATTACACTATAGACTAAACCTAAAGTAATGTATCGAACACAATTATCTCTGACTGGGAATAAGCTCGTTGATGACGTAGTTTTTACACTCTTAGCTGTTATAGCAATGAGTATGTTAGGAGATATAACTTTTGATGTTGTTGATGGTATATCCATAACACTTCAGTCACTATTTGTAGTGTTTTTCGGGTTGCTTTTCGGGCTAAGAATAGGTGTGGCTTCCGTGATTATCTATTTACTTGTGGGCGGATTAGGGCTACCTGTATTTTCTAATGGGGCATCCGGTTGGATGCATTTTCAAGGAATTACAGGGGGGTTTCTTCTAGCATTTCCTATTGGAGCATTAATTGCTGGAGCGGCATCGGAGTGGGCCTCCACAAGTGATTTTCCCAAAAGATTTTCCTTCATTACAGGAGCAGTTATACTACTAGTATCACAATCCGTAATTCTGTTGTTAGGATCTGTTTGGGCTAATACCATTCGTCCTAACACATGCATGATTGAGGATTTCATTCCTGGACTCCTTGTAAAAACAGCATTGGGTACCATCTTATTTGTCGTTTTCGGACGAATTTTAACACGTTCCATAAAAATTTAACATGAAATACTCAACTATAGCTATCAGTTTTGGTCTTTGCCTTTTAAGTATCCTTGCTTTTCAAAGCTGCTCATCGGACACATCAGATAACAACTTAGATAAAAGAAGTCAAGCAATTTTAAATATGAAAAGAGCAACAGATTTTCACAGTTTCAGTAAACCCGACGAGGCGGTGGTCACACATTTAAAATGGTTAGCTAATGTTGACTTTGCAACTAGAACTATTACTGCAACAGCAATTTACACCATAGAGACATCAGCAGATGCTAAAAGAATCATCCTAGACATTAGAGAATTAGAAGTAAATAGCGTTACCGTTGACGGAGAGGCCGCTTCATTCGAAATCGGCGAGGAACAACCATTTCTAGGATCACCTTTAAGTATAGGGGTTAAACACGGCACTAAAGAAGTGAGCATATCGTATAAAACTCAACCTGGAGCTGACGCGTTCCTTTGGGTTGAAGGAGAGAAACCATTCCTCTTTACGCAAAGCCAAGCCATCCTTGCAAGAACCTGGATCCCATGTCAGGACAGCCCAGGTGTACGATTCACTTATGAAGCTCTCGTAAAAGTCCCTAAAGGGCTAATGGCTCTAATGAGCGCCGTGAATCCGACTGAGAAGAGCGATGATGGATATTATTCATTTAAGATGAATCAGCCCATCCCATCCTATCTACTAGCATTAGCAGTAGGAGATGTTGAGTTCCGCTCTGTGGGTGAGCACACAGGGGTTTACGCAACACCCGATTTAATTGACGCGGCTGAATACGAGTTCTCCGAAATGGAGGAACTTCTAGTCGCTGCTGAAGGTCTTTATGGAAAATACGCTTGGGAGAGATACGATCTTCTCGTACTCCCTGCTGCATTTCCATTCGGGGGAATGGAGAACCCTAGGCTAACCTTCGCGACCCCTACTATTATCGCAGGAGACAGGAGCCTTGTAAGTTTAGTTGCACACGAATTAGCTCATAGCTGGAGTGGAAACCTAGTAACTAATTCAACATGGGATGACTTCTGGCTCAACGAGGGATTTACTGTTTACTTCGAACAGCGAATAATGGAAGCAGTGTATGGACGTGAGATTAGCGAAATGCTAGCTACTCTGTCATTCCAGGGATTAAGCGAGGAGATAGAGATTATGATGGAGCTTAACCCTAACGACACCCATCTCAGACTACATCTTAAGGACAGAAACCCTGATGACGGGATGACTGCCATCGCCTATGATAAGGGATATTTATTCTTAAGAATGTTAGAAGAACATGTGGGTCGCGAAATATTCGATAATTTCCTTAAAACATACTTTGCTTCTAATGCTTTTAAAGTAATGGACACTGATAATTTTATTGAATACTTAAACGCTAATCTACTTACAACAAAAGACCTTAGAGAAGGGGGAAATATCTCAGCATGGATTGACGGCGCTGGCATTCCAGACAACTGTCCTATAATTAAATCTGACCGAATTAAAAAAGTAGATGCTGCTGTATTAGCATGGTCTAAGCGATCAATTTTAACGGAAAATTTAGATTGGGAAAACTGGCTATATCAGGAGCGCTACCGCTTTCTAACCAATATACCAGAATCTGTTGATGTAACACTTTTAAATGAGTTAAACAAGCAATACAATATTTCTGAAACAGGGAATAACGAGATTTTATTCGCGTGGCTGGAACAAGCTATTCTAAAGGGGCATGATGCCTCTTACCCTCGTCTTGAAGAGTTCCTGATTAATGTAGGACGTCGTAAGTTTCTTACCCCTCTATATAAAGCGATGTTAGATTCAGACCAAACAGAGATGGCTAATCATATCTATTCTCTGGCTCGCCCTAACTATCACAGTGTAGCAACTGGAACTATGGACGAATTACTAGGTGTAGAATAGTTGTTAAAATTCTAACGAAAACTCGGCTAACGGATAACCATTACATATCCGAAGACTTCCTTCCTCACCGACTCTTCACTTAGACTGTGAACCTCTGCTCTGTACGAGTAAGTTCCATTAGGCACGTAATATTCTCCTGAATTACTGACCTGACCTATCCAAGGTTCTTCAATGTCCTTTGTCTCGAATATAATTTCTCCCCAACGGTTAAATATCTGCAACTCGAATCTCTCTGGATCAATATCCGATCCTTGTACAAAGAACACGTCATTAACTCCATCATTATTTGGAGTGAAAGATGTAGGAATAAACAAGTTGAAAAGGTCTCTTATCTCAACCTCTCTTGTAACTTGATTCGTACAACCAAAAACATCGACAACTTCAAGTGTAACTGGATAGAATCCACCCACATCGTATGGGAAGATAAATACCGGGTCTTCAACTATTGCAAACCCCAGCGGATTGTATGTGTTGAAAGTCCATAACCAACTAACTACATTTTCACTCTGCACTCCATCAAAAATTAATGTCGTGTTAGGTATAGTAGTCGGCTGCGGATTAACGTAGAAGCCCACGTCTGGTAAAGGGTATATGCTAATGTATGCTTCCTTAACCCCTACGTATGAACATCCACCAGCTAAAGACTGGACTGTTAAGCTCACAGTATAGAACCCCGGATTATCATAAATATGTGTAGTATTGAGTTCAGCAGCAAACTGCCCATCTCCGAAATCCCACAAACTTGTTGTAATAAGAGCAGGATCAATAAGATTAGTGAATTCGAAAGCTCCATTACCACAAGATTGAGTTGTGTCGGCTTCGAAAACAACCTCGATGGGCGTTTCGATAATTACATCTATACAAGCCGTCGCAGCAGGAGTTCCACAATCATCCGTTACAACAACACAAAACTCACCTGAAGATGGAGGAGTGTAATTTACTTGACTGCCACTTAAAGCACCAAGTTGATTCCCTTCCCACAACCAGTTGTAAGTAAACCCGGACCCGCTACCTCCGAACGAATTAGAAGCGTCTAGGCTAGCACTTTCACCACTGCAAATAAAATCTGTACCATCTAAATCAGCCATAAGCTCACCAAGTACGTTAACGTTAATAGTTTGATCTGTTGATGGGCAGCCATTCATATCTGTTGCAAAAACAGTGTATATGGTACTAGAAAAAGGGCTTGCAAAGAAACTCCCTCCCACTGTAGTAACTGTGTCTCCTGTTAAAGAGTTAATCCAGTTGTAGTTCCATGAATTCGACACATCCTGATCAGACCAAGCCTCAAGCTCAACTGCTGTGTTTAAACAAATAACTTCATCAGTACTTACCTCTATTTCCATAGGCACAGGGTCCATTATAGTGAAATCATACGTAAAAAAGCACCCTAGGTCGTCGAATACATTTACGGAGTAATCTCCTGGGACTAGGGTTTGGTTTACATAATCAGATCCATCAAAAATTATCGACTCTATCAAATTACCATTTTCTAAGAATTCTATAGTGAATGGTCCATCACTAACTAATTCATTCAGAGAAACAATAACAATTCCATCATCAGCCATGCAAGAAGGCGCTTGTTCTGTAATAGAATAATCTATGCCCGGTAAAACCATAACAGTATCAGTTGCAGCGCAGTTATCAAATCCTATAGGAGATACAAATACAACATATTGAGTAGGAGCTCCAGAAAAATCTAGGACTGTAGGTTGAGGGACTGTGGGGTTATCTAAAAAGTCTGCTGGTTCCCACACCCAGTCAAATCCACAAGCATCTGCCCCGCCACAACTCACGCACCATGCTACACTTTCATAGTTATTGAATACACTTGTACAACTACCTCCTCCGTCGGCTGTGTATTGCATAGATATACAGCCATCTGGATTAGTCGCAGTGTAAGTAGCTCCAGCGAAATTATCTGAAATCTGCCCTAATTGAGGGCCTGTAGCATCAGGACCATCAAATATTGTAATGAAGTCCCACCCTACTTCCATTTGGCCAGCAGAGAAACTAATAGTCATCATAGTACCATCTCCAGGGTTATCAGGACAATAGCTAAAGATAGTGTTGTCAAAATCTGTATAACAGTAATCAAATGATCCGGCCGACCCTCCACACGGTGAAGGACCTCCACCTGTAAATTCTCCTTGAAGCTGAATAGGATCTTGACAAAACATAAAGTCTGGTCCCGCAGAAATATTTGACTGAGGTCCTTCTATAACAGTAATGTTTACAGTAGTATCCCAAGTACACCCAAAATTATTTGTGACTGTATAAGTGAAATCAAATTCACCTGGATTAGGGAAGTTTAAATCCACATAATCAGCATCATCATCAATAAATACTACACCCTCATCTGCAGTAGTTACCTGCCAATAGCTAGAATCGCTACCCATTCCAATTGTAGGAGTAAATGTTGTAACACCGGGAACAATTTCAGGATTGAAATTTATCTGCCATCCGAATAGCGTTCCGTTATCTGCTGCCCATTGGTCGATAACATTAAATGTCCATATACCATTAAGTGGACATCCCACGAAATTACA
This sequence comes from uncultured Flavobacteriales bacterium, assembly GCA_963934745.1. GTDB lineage: Bacteria > Bacteroidota > Bacteroidia > Flavobacteriales_D > Sanyastnellaceae > UBA974. Next base: position 6,572 of record CAWVZZ010000073.1, read on the forward strand.
TAAATCCTCACATGGCAAGTAAACTCCAGAAGGTAGAGGATTTCCAGCATCGGGATTGTTTGCATCATCTAGAACCCACTCCCCATCCATACTCCAAGAGTAATCCCAGCCCTCTACGTCAACAAGACCTAAATCATTACCTCCTAAATCATTTGGAGTACATCCTGTAGGGTCTGGCCCCCCACTAGCTCCATTATCCATTAGAATGACTTCTGTACCGTCGGGACATGTAATCCAGAAACTTAAATCCCCGATAAACGAATGTTCGATATTTGCCGTTATCAATTCTAAATCAGCACAATCCTCGAGTACTTGGTCTTGTTCGAAAAAGTCGATGAACAACTCAGAAGTAAAAGCAACTCCGGTTGCGTCAGGTAAGTCTGCTAATTCTGACACTGCTAATGGAGGAAGCGCGGTCCAAGTTATACCTTGAACAGGGGCACCATTTAAAAAACCCGGTGAACCTGCGCAAATAGGTGTAGTAAATTCTGTATTAAAAACAGGAAGAGTACTCACTAGCACTTGATGAGGTTGAAGGTTAGTACTATTGCATTGATTCTCATCTATAACTGTCAGGGTAACTATATACTCTCCAGGCTCAGGGTAAGAATGAGATACTATAAGTCCATCACTAACCGCTGTGACTTCTACCTGCCCATCTCCCCAATTCCAAACCAGTGAATCAAGGGCGAATCCTTCAGTCCCGAAAGCTGTTTCTGCAGAAAGTGTGATCTCATCATCAGGACAAAGACCTATGCTTATGGACCCTTCGACGTCAGTAGGGAAAGGGTCGGGTGAAACAAGCTCTAATCCAGAAACTGGGTATGAACATGGAGTAACGCAACTAATAGTCGCAGCCCATCCGATATCGCCACCCGTTGCATTGTTGTTACAATCAAAACTAAAGGTCACACAACCAGTAGGATTATCTACGGAAGCCGTAATACTTACTCCCACAAAGCTGTTTCCTGTACCAACTCCTACAAGATTAGCTCCTGTATTATCACCATCATATGCATACAAAGCATCATTGTTATTAGGGTTAGCATTCGTTTGAAGATCGAACCCTAAAAAGTTAATTTGTACAGCATCGCCTGGAACACTTGGGCATATAGTTATTGTGTTGTTAGTGCATGAGTAAGGGTCCTGGGCATCGTTAGACCCTGAATTGTCATCTGTAAAAATCACATCTGTATCACACTCGAATACGTATACATCTTGAGTACCTATTGTAATTACAACAGTTTCCTGTGAATATAAATTTGCATTAAGTCCAAGAACAAAAAAACAAACGGCAGAAAACATTAATGATCTCATTGGTATAAATTTCATGAGTGCAAGATAAGAAAAAGTGGGCTCTGTTGAAATACGCTCCATAGCGTATTGCAGAATCTATTTCGATAAAAGACTCAAAATAAATGAAATGGTTGCCATCTATCTTTCTACTTTAATTATGTCAGAATAAAGCCTCTTATTACCATGAAAGTCGGTGCAGATAACAGTCCAGTAAAAATGACTTCCGTTGATTGCAACGGTTCCGTCTTCTAGGATACCACCCCAAGAGTTTTCAGCAGAATCTGAAACGAAAACTTCTTTACCCTCTTCATTAGAAATAACTAATTGCCATCTGTCAGACAAGGATAACAATCCGAAAGGCATGAATGTATCATACCTGCCATCACCGTCTGGCGAGAACCTAGCTGGTGCGTTTAACTGTTGTCTGTCCCCCACAACTATCGTCTTAGACACATGATCTTGACAACCGAACTGATTGCTTGCTATTAGGTTTAGATCATACTTACCGGGGATATTTAACACAGGTGTCTCGAATTCAATAATTTCTCCATCCACTAGCCAAGTAGCTGAATTAGCTAACTCCGTATTGTCAACTAATACTATTTGAACTGTGTTACCTTTTACTGTACGGGGAAACTCCCAGCTCATTACAGCAGTTGGCTGTGGATGTATCTCAACTAAATTTTTAATTGTTTTAGTTTTAATAGAAGTTCCGGGAGACCTCATAGAAAGTGTCACATCAAAAATGCCAGGCTTATCATATGTATGAGTTGGGGCTGCTTCAGATGAAAAGCTTCCATCTCCGAAGTTCCATAAATAAATATTTAAAGCATCTATATCTTCCACCACAAAATCTACCTTTACCCCAACGCAAGAGCTCGTGGCTGATGCGGTAAACGGCACTACCTCAAGCTCTTCAGGTTCTAGCTCTTCAAAAACTTCTGGACTAGATTCAATAATAGGCCTGTCTTCAACTTTATCCTCGTTTACAGATGTAGTGTTATCGGCCGTTATCATTATCGGTTTTTCTTCCACAGGATTACTATTGACATTTACCTCTAACTTAATGTCTGAGGACTCAGCAACAACGCTCTCCTCGATCAATGTTTCCGGATCAAATGCGATTTGCTCATCGATGTTATGTGCATCCTCATCAACCGTAATAGCAATGGAGGTCTCTTTTTCGAAATCATCTTCTACGAAGAAGGTTTGGGCAAGCCACATCGTGCCTGCTCCAATAACAACAGCAGCTGCTATAGATAGTTGGGTTGCGATTTTCGATCCAGCTACATCTAGCCCTATAGCTCCAATTGCAGCTGCAGCAGCGATACGATCCTTCATCTTGCCCCAATTAGCATTGACCTCCGGCTCGTGTCCCTCGAGAGTCTCTCTTATTTTATCGTCAAAGTTTTTATCAGACATTTTCTGCTTTATTCTTAATCAAAATCTTACGAAGGTTTCTTCTAGCCTTAGCTAAATTAGACTTCGAGGTTCCAACATTGATTCCCAAATGATTTGAAATCTCATTGTGAGTCATATTGTCAAAGACATAGAGGTTAAAAACTGCGCGATACATGGGTGACAGTTCTGCCATAGCATTCTGTACATCATGAACCGTGTAGTTCTCGTCGTCGTCGTCGTGAGTGGGGAATTCACCTTCATCAACAACATCTTCAAACGATTTCTCATCTCCTAACACTAATCCCGTTGCCTTGCGGCGACGAATAGCATCAATGGAGGTGT
>CAWVZZ010000074.1:0-9607 GCA_963934745.1 uncultured Flavobacteriales bacterium
CGAGGGTTGGATGCGTAGAATAGTAGTAAACACAGCTATTACGCTCTATCGTAAAAACCAAAAACACGCTAATCAGCTAGATATTGATGAAGTTCATGCAACCCCTGCGGACTTAGCTGCGTCCATACAATGTGACTTTACTCGTGAAGAGCTTGAACGCGCAATAACGCGTTTACCTGAAGGGTACGGTTTGGTCTTTAAACTCTATATAATAGATGGTTATAAACATAAAGAAATAGCAGAGATGCTCGGCATTGAAGTGAATACTTCGAAGAGTCAGCTCAGTCGTGCGAAGAAACATCTTCAAAACGCGCTCTTTCATATGGAGAAAAAAGCCCAACCTAACCCCGACGAAGACACAAACGACGAAGACAAGAACATAGATTCAGTAATTTAAGATATAAAATGACCCCATCTACAGATCCATTTGAAAAGCATATTCATGGCCTATACAAAGGTCATGAAGTTCCTGCGCCATTAAGTGCGAAGGAGAATGTATTCAAAAAACTTGATGATATTCGTATTAAGGGATACGTGAACAAAGCGCTACTTGCAACGGTTGTTTCTGTTGCAGCTATTGTTTGGTTTTACTCACCTAACGAAGCGGTGTTTAATCCTCCAACACCAGTCACTACACCAGAGGTAATCCTAAATAATGGCGATCTAGACTCACCAGTTGAAAACGAATTACAAGAAGAGATCATCACTGTGCCAGTTATTGAGCTTATAGTTGAAGCTGAAGTTGAAGCTGAAGCTGTCGAAGCTGTCGAGGTCGTTGAAGAGCTCATACTAGCTACTGAGCCTGCAGCTGTTCCTGTTCCTGCACCTGTGCAAGAAGTGGTTGTCGAGAAAGCTGTAGCTAAGCCCGACACTACAGAGAAGAAAGCCGAGAAATCTGAGGAGTGGACACTTGGCGGTAGCATCAAGGTTGAGAAATAAGCCTTGTCACATACCTTCGTGAGGTTGTGATGCATGAAAAGATAAAGATCAGTTTAGGGAGAGCGCTTATGAGTGTTCTGTGTGTCTTTGTCATTGCTACAATTGATGTCTATTCATACGAAGACGTGACATTACACAAGGATACTATTACGGTAAATGGTAGGGTGCTAAAGATTAGGTCCGAGGTGGAGATAGATACCATGAAGATTAATCCTGAGCCCAAATGGATAGATGATGCAGAGCTTATGGGGCTAATCAGGTTTAATGCTGGAATAGGAATGTTGCCCACGGAGGGAGTTTCTGGTGGACTGAATTTTTATAGGGTGATGAATAATAACCATTTGCCCGAGGTTAGTTTCGAGCTGAGTCATCCGACGAGGTTTTCGAATCAACTCTATTATAAATTTGGTAGTAGTATAGGGCTAGCAACTATTTTCGATGAGAATCAACTAGATGAAAATGCTATAGGATTTAATTGGGATAATGGGGATGTAGTCCAAATCCTAATCGTCCCCGATCCTCTAAGTCATGAGTCCGACACGTTATCTGTCCCCATTTATTTAAAGCCTCAAATTAAATTAAGCCTAGGATGCGAATGGCATGGGGTTATGCGAAGAGCTAGGGGCTGGGTTGTAGGTGGAGCAGTTGAGTGGACGCTCGTGAAGGATAAGATTACACGTTTATATGAAGTAAGCAAAGAGGATCCGGATGACTGGCCATCTATTGATTTGTCATCTATTTATGATGTTGAACATGAGGCGACTAACTATGTTCAGCTGAGGTTATTTGCTGGTTGGTCGCCTTGGAATATGCCCTGGTTTTTACGCGCAGAAATGTGCTTAAGCCCAGATAAACTTGAGTCTGGAATAAGTTTAGGATATAGGTGGTAGAATAACTTGCTTTGTATTGCTTTTGAGGTTAGATTGCAGCATGGGCAAGCTGAACCTATTAAATAACACGACGAATGAGCAGTCACGTAATTACTTGCGTGACTCTTCCTGCTATCACTTGGCAGGACTAGCGTTTGCAGTTTGTTTATTAGTAGTTCCTACAGGCAACATTAACGCTCAATTGGAGGTGCTTAATGGAGGGTTCGAAACTAACATGGGTTTCCCAAGTGAGTCCGGAATGTTGGAGCTTGTATATGACTGGTCTAATGCTGGTTCTTTAACAGCTAACCCAGACTACTATCACGATTACGGAGTGGATGGAGGTGATTTACCTGAAACACCTTTAGCGTTTGTTCAAGCATATGAAGGGAATGCTATCGTTGGTTTAGAGGTTAGCAGAAGGTCGGGTACTAATAAAAGGGAATATTTATCTGGAGAATTTTCTGAGACATTAGAAATCGGAAAGAAATATGAGTTTTCATTCGCTATTGCGAACGGTAATGTCCCCGAGCATAGTGCCGCTGGCTTAGGAGTGAGTGATTTAGGTATTAGCTTCTCTACCTCTCAATATACCCAAGACGAAAGAGAGCCACTCACGGTTCACCCTCATTTTCAATTATCTCAAGTACATTACTACCAGAGTTGGAAGGTGATTAAGTTCACATTCACAGCTCATGAGAATTATAGGTTCTTTACATTCGGGATGTTCGGCTCAGATGACGGAAAAGTAATTCAATCTTTTGAGGGTACAGGTAGATCTAAAGCGTACTATTTTGTAGATGACTTTTCTATACGCATTGTAACATCTGACCTATTAAATGATGATGCTTCTGCTGATAGAGGTGATAGAAACGATTTGTTCGACCTTACACGGGACACATACATTCCAACTGCTTTCTCCCCTAATGGAGACAATGTAAATGACACTTTCGAGCCTTCACTTAAAGATAACTTAGGTGCTGTAATGCGAGTGTATGATAGAGGAGGGGCATTGCTTTGGGAAAGTGTAGGAGAAAACATGAGCTGGGATGGGATGACTGTTTTCGGTATTAAGTCAAGAGTGGGTGTATATGTTTGGGTACTCACAGTAGTGCTTGAAGAGGGTCGTGTCGAACAATTGTCGGGCCCAGTTACCCTGCTTAATTAATTTATTCCCACAATCTCGTAGATTAACGTGCATATTAACGTTCAGATTGCAAAGTGGCTTACTGTAAAAGCAGATAACTGGCCTGGGTTAAGCCCTTTGGTGAAAAAGCATTTATCTGAGAATCAAGTTTCTGAGTCAACATTTTATGAGGAGGAGTTCGTCGCGTGGGATAAAGGGATTCAGGATGTAGTTGTTGATGTTGTGAGGGAGCAATATGAATGCTTGGGGCTGGAAATTGGGGGGAGGGTTGATAGATTAGCCGCAAAAGGGGTGAGGACTGTTACAACCGGACATCAACTGCAGCTTTGTGGAGGGCCCGCTTTTTTACATTATAAAACGATCACGACTATCAGGCTTGCCCGTGAGTTGGAAGGGAAAGTGGGAGTGCCTGTGGTGCCGGTGTTCTGGTTAGCGGCTGAGGATCACGATTTCGAAGAAGTGAGCTGGGTGTGGGGCGAGAATGAAAGGCATGGTTGGGAGCATCCGCAAGGCGGGTTGAAATTGCCTGTTGGAACTATGAGTGCTGAAGGTTTGCGAGAAGCCGTTGAGTCTTGGATTAAAGACATGCCTGCCAACTCTGCCAAAGATGCCAAGGAACTTGAAGGGATTGTGAATTGTCTTAATGTGGCTATTGATAATGGCGAAACATACTCACAGATATTTACTAGGTGGATGGATTTTTGGTATGGCGATACTGGGTTGGTGGTGTTAGATGCTTCCCACAAGAGTCTGAAGATGTGTGCATCTAGTCTTTTCACTGACGAACTGAGTGGATACGGTATCGCTTCGGCTGTGAGAGAGAGTTCAGATAAACTTGAGATATCTGGGTTTAAGACCTCTACACATATAAGAGATATTTCTCTTTTCTATATGAAGAACCATGCTTTACGCACCTCAAATCCTCATCCAAGAACTGGAGTTGTAATTCGTGAAGAAGAGACAGTAGCGGGTGACATAATATTGAATCCAGATAACAAGAACTGGGAGAGTTGGGTTCTAGAAAATGCTGAAGATTTAAGTCCAGGAGTTCTTCTGAGGCCTCTTTATCAGGAGTTTCTGTTGCCAAACCAAATAGTAGTACTCGGTCCAGGCGAACTCAATTACTGGAAGCAATTGGAGTCAACCTTTAAATTAAAAAACATAAACATGCCTCGCCTTCATTTGCGCGATCATGTTCTGGTAATGTCTAAGGATTTCTCAGAGATGGCCTGTGAGATGGCCTGGGATTTTGACAAAGGCTGGTGGAGGTCAGAGGACTTTTTAAAGGCGTTTGTAGATTCCGTTTTGAACCTTAAACACTCTGAAGAGATTGATAGTATAAAAGCCTCAATTACAAGAATTGAAAAATCTATGCGTAAGATAGGCGAGGATATAGATCCGACATTGAAAGCGACGGCTTCAGCCTCACATTCTGGGATGGTAAAAGCGATAGAAGGGGCTATGAAGAAATACAGGAAGGCAATACGCAGATTGAATAAAGCTGAATTAGAAAATATCGAGAGGTTGTCTCAACAAATTATAAAAAAGGGTTCTCCCCAAGACCGATGGGCTAATTTCCATGTTCTTGCATCACACATGGGTGGCTTTAGGGCCTTACGTGACGAGCTACTTAATATTGACTCTGGACTAAAAGCCGTTGCACATAAAGTCGATTTAGTGAATTGAATCTTGATAAGTAAGATTCGAGGTGTAAGTTTCTAGAAGTATTTTTGGTCTTATGGAAAAACTACGTCCCAAACTAGACGAATCCGGAGCTACTATATCACCTCAGTTGCCCGACGGCGTTAAGAATTACTTGATAGATATCGATGGGACTATCACGGAAGATGTGCCTAACGAAGAGCCAGAAAGAATGGCCACATGTGAGCCTTATCCAGATGCGGTTGAGACGATGAAGCGTTGGTATGACGGAGGACACATTCTCACTTTCTTCACTTCAAGAACAGAGGAACACAGAGAAGGGACGGAAGCGTGGTTGAAAAAACATTCGATAGAATATCACGCTTTGCTAATGGGTAAGCCTAGGGGAGGGAACTATCACTGGATAGATAATCACATCGTGAGAGCGACTCGTTTTGAGGGCAGATTCACAGATATGGTCAGGGAGCAAAGAACAGTGGAGGTCTTTGAGAAATAAAGTTCCTTCTGAACGAAGATACATTCCTGCGGAATGATTAAAGTCTAGGTCCGCTGTCTAAAAATCTCTGTAGAATTATTGCAGCAGCAACTTTATCTAGCGAGCCTTTTTCTCGGCGTTGTGATTTCTTCATACCTCCCAAATGCAAAGCGTTCATTGCTTCCAAGCTAGTATGGCTTTCATCAACTCTGTGAATTGTAAGTTCTGGATGATCTCTCCCAAGCTTTACAATGAACGATTCTATTCCCTCTGTGCTATCGGTTTGCTTACCTATCATGAGTCCAGGAATTCCGACGACTAACCCAGCACATGGTTCTGACTTTATTAATTCCGAAGCAACGGCTGCTAAATCATCTGTCCTGACGGTTTCAAGTGGAGTGGCAATAATAGCCGCACTATCCGTAATAGCTATTCCTGTTCTTCGTAGACCCCAATCGAATGCGATAAATCTTGCCATGGCCGCAAGGTAAGAAGGCTTCGTGTTCTGTAAGGCCTATTGGCTACCTTTGAATTATGGAAATCGTAAAACTTCAGCAGGTAATCGAAAGGGTTTGGGATGATAGATCTCAACTTCATGTTGATGAATCGAAAAATGCAGTAGCTGAGGTTATGGAGTTGTTAGACAAAGGAAAGTTGAGGTGCGCCGAACCGGATGGTGATGGTGGATGGAAAGTAAATGATTGGGTGAAGAAGGCAGTGGTTTTGAATTTTCCGCTTCAGAAGATGGAAACTATAGAGGTGGGACCTTTTGAGTTTCACGATAAAATGCCTCTTAAGAAAGGATATGCTGAAGCTGGAGTTCGAGTAGTTCCTCATGCAGTAGCTCGATATGGAGCCTATATTGCAAAGGATGTAATTCTTATGCCTAGTTATGTAAACCTAGGCGCTTATGTCGATTCTGGAACCATGGTTGACACATGGGCAACAGTGGGTTCATGTGCTCAGATAGGTAAAGATGTGCACTTGAGTGGTGGAGTAGGGATAGGTGGAGTGTTAGAACCCCTTCAGGCTGCACCTGTAATAATTGAGGATGGAGCGTTTATAGGTTCGAGGTGTATTGTAGTGGAAGGCGTGAGAATCGGAAAGGAAGCTGTCCTGGGGGCAGGTGTAGTTCTTACTGCTAGCACCTTAATACTTGATGTTACTGGTCCTAAGCCAGCTGAGCTTAGAGGCTTCGTTCCGCCTAGGTCAGTAGTAATACCTGGTACTAGGCCTAAAGTATTCCCATCTGGAACATACCAAATCCCCTGTGCTCTCATCATAGGTCAGAGGAAGGAAAGCACTGATAGAAAGACCTCTCTGAATCAAGCTTTACGTGAGCACGACGTGGCGGTATAGGGCTCCATCTGAAAATGGTGATATAGTGTGGAAAAAACGAGGTTGGGTTTGGGTCTAAATCGCATACAAAAATCGCATCTTTACGTCCTAAGAATTAAGTAACTCATGCATTTTATAGTTTCTAGCAATCAACTTCTTCGTCAACTTCAAATGTTAAGCGGAGTTTTGAGTACCAGCAATACGCTGCCGATTTTAGATCACTTCCTTTTCGACTTGGCTCCTGGCGAAGCGGTTATTTCCGCTAGCGACCTCGAGACGACTATGACTGTAAAGTTAGAAGTAAGGACAGAGGATACAGGTATGATAGCAATTCCAGCTAAAATGCTTCTTGATATTTTAAAAGCTTTCCCGGATATTCCGTTGACTTTTAAAATCGATACGGATACATATGCTATTGAGTTGGTGAGTGATGCTGGAAAGTATAAGCTTACTGGCGCAAATGGTGATGAATTCCCTAGGACACCAGAGTTAGAAGGAGGGTCTAAAGTTGAGATTGCCGCAGATACTCTTGTAACAGCTATCAATAGAACTTTATTTGCTGCTGGTTCTGACGATTTAAGACCAGTTATGTCTGGTATTTTCTTTGAGATGTACGAGGACAGTATTCGATTTGTGGCTACCGATGCTCACAGACTTGTACGCTATGCTAGAACGGACGCTAAAGCAGGCGAGAGTTCTCAGTTTATCGTTCCTAAAAAGCCTTTAAACCTTTTGAAAGGGGCTGCGACGGCCGCTGAAAAGGTGGTGATGAGCTTTAATGAGTCAAACGCTCAATTTACTTTTGACGAAGTTAGCATTTCATGCCGATTGATAGAAGGAAAGTACCCTAATTACGATGCGGTAATCCCTAAGAATAACCCTAATCGCATGACGATTAATAGAATGGACTTCCTGCAAGCTATTCGTCGTGTGGCAATCTTCGCTAACAAGACAACTCACCAAGTTAGGTTGCGAATTGCTGGTAGTGAACTTACAGTAAATGCTGAGGATTTGGACTTCGCAAATGAAGCAACGGAACGTCTCACCTGTAGTTATCAAGGTGAGGATATAGAGATCGGATTCAATAGCCGATTCCTAGCAGACATGCTTAACAATCTAGGTGCTCCTGAGGTGACTCTTGAATTGAGTGCTCCTAATAGAGCGGGGATTATCCGTCCTTCAGAGCCGGAAGAGCCAGGTGAAGATCTGTTGATGCTGGTTATGCCGGTTATGCTTAACGCCTAACTGAGCTAAGGTTTTGCCTTTTTCTTTTTCTCAACGTAGTCGAACGTGTATTCTTGCCTGGAACTTTCCTTCTCAAGCTCTTCTCGCTTGTGGGCCAAAGTGTCAGGGTGTTTAGGATTCCCACGCATCCACCATTCAGGGAGATCTTCGTGAGCCGCTTCTGAAATTTCGTATTTATAGATGGGGTTTTTAGGGCCACTTTTTCTGTATAAAACAGCTAGAGCAACTCCAGCAATAGCTCCTGCAGTATGCCCTTCCCATGAAATACCATCTTTTATGGGAAGCATCCACCACACCATGCCACCATAAAGGAATACAACAACTAGACTTATCCTAAGCAAAAGAAGATTTTTCCTAATCACACCGCTAAAGAACAGAAATGCAGCGAGTCCGTACACAATTCCGCTGGCCCCTATGTGATTAGTACCCACCTCACCGATGATCCAAAGCCCTATGCCGCTCGCTAGTAATAAAATCCCCCAAACCCTCACCGCTATAGATCTGTAAAAATAGAAGAGTAATCCGTTGAGAGTGAAAAAGGATGCAGTGTTGTTCCAAAGGTGTGTCCAGTCTCCATGCAGAAAGGGCGATGTGAAAATCCCTTTGAGTCCACTAATACGTCCAGGGTGGTTTCCGTGAGCCTGTAACCCTAGTTCAAATTGGTAGTTAATTAGGTGAACTCCCCATATTGATATAAGAAAAGCCATAGTAAATAGCAGGGCGAAATTAAGTCGTTGTCTGTCTGTTATAGAGTTAGCATTCATTAGTGCAAAGTTACCAATCAACATGTATAGTTGGATAAGTGCTGAAAACTCCCCTCAGAAGCCCAAATGTAGATGCTAGTTTTACAATCGTTGTAAATACGAACTGATGAGCGTTTCTGAAATATATGCACTGATTCAACTTTTGGATGACCCCGATGAAGGGGTTTATCTTCATGTAAGGGAACAGCTGCTATTGAAGGGTACAGAGATATTACCAGCCGTTATGGCACATAAAGCCACGAATTCTATCTGTGCTGTCCACGAGAGCCGACTTGACGATCTTGTAGAAGGATTACACGGTGCATACGTGAAGAAGGGGTTGATGGATTGGTTTGATGCCGGCGCCACGAATATTATTGAAGGAGCGATGTGGGTGCATAAAGCCGCAGATCCCCTTCTCGACCTTGAAAAGGTGCGAGCTCAGTATGAGAAGCTGAGGCGGGATGTTTGGCTTGAAATGAATGAGGAACTAACCGCTCTCGAGCAAGTTCGCATCCTCAACCATATTTTCTTCAGTTCAGAACAGTACTCTAACAGTCGTTCTGGCCACCCTAACCCCAACGATGCGTTGATAGGTCAGGTTATGAACCTTAAACAAGGCAATCCTTTAGGAATTGGTACCCTGTATCTATCAATAGCTCGAGATCTGAACCTCCCTATCCATGGAGTCAACCTCCCGAATCATTTCATTTTGTGTTACTGTGACATGAATCATGTTCACAATGACGCAGATTCAACATCAGACCACCAAATCCCCGGCGGCATCCTCTTCTACATCAACCCATTCAGTGAAGGTACCATAATACATCCAAGTGATGTAAGCGAATTTTTAAGCCACCTCGACCTCCCCGTCGATGAAAGGCACTGCGGCCCTTGCGCTCCACTAGACATCATCCGCCGTCTTATCGGTAACGTCGCTTACGCATTCGAGCGTAACGGAGAAATCACAAAGGCAGAGAACATGCGTAAGTTGTTGATATTCGTAGAGTCTGGAGCCACAGAAACCCTAGAAGAACCTTCGTCTGATTCGGAAAAGGACTCGGACCTAGATAACCTTGATGGTTTATTTTAAATTTTATGGTTTTTACACTACGACGTGATGCAGTGTGACACGCATGCAATTTCATTAGGGAATTAGTCAACCAGTTGGTTGACTTTTTTACGGTAC